>CALFXQ010000348.1 GCA_937958285.1 uncultured Fusibacter sp.
CGAAAGCCACCTTTATCTTTCGGGCCATCTTCAAAAACGTGTCCCAAATGACTATCTCCCGATCTTGACCTGACCTCTACGCGGACCATATTATAGCTCTTGTCTTCCTTGTAAGTGACTAATTCCTTCGACAGGGGTTTTGTGAAGCTGGGCCACCCGCAGCCTGAGTCGTATTTGTCATTCGATAAAAATAAAGGTTCGCCTGTTGCGATGTCCACATATATTCCTGGCTCATAATTGTCCCAGTAGGCATTGCTAAATGCACGCTCTGTGTCTGATAATTGAGTGACGCGGTACTGTACATTTGTGAGTTTAGCCTTAAGCTGTGCATCGCTTGGCTTAGGATACCATTTCGCTAATACAACGGGTTCTTGTACCTTAAAGAGATCTATATGGCAGTACCCATCTGGCTTTTTCTCTAAATAGTCCTGATGCTCCTCTTCGGCGAGATAGAAGCCATCGAGTGGCAGAACTTCCACCTGAAGGGGTAACTCATACTGGGCCTGAACCTGTTTCATCATATCATCTATTACTGGTTTATCGTCTTGATTCTCATAATAAATGCCTGTTCGATATTGTAAGCCCCAATCACTACCTTGCTTTTGAAAGCTCGTTGGATCAATGGCTTTGAAATAATAGATGAGTAGCGTCTCTAAACTGACGCGTTCTGGATCATAGGTGACTTTGACGGTTTCTGCGTGAGTCGCTTCACCATACACTAACTCGTCATAAGTTGGATTCGCCTTATTGCCATTCGCGTAGCCACTTACCACGTCGTAAACGCCATATACGCGCTGCATGTAAGCTTCAACACCCCAAAAGCAGCCCCCGGCCAAGTAGATTTCCTTAAGTGTTTCGGGTTTTTCCTGCCACTCTAGGTTTGGATTTACAGGCAACCCATTTACATCGGCAATACCTCTTGCTGTCAACTGGCCCTGTGTTGCTTGTGCTTGTACTTGTACTTGTGCTTGTGGGCTTTTGTCCGAGTTTAAGTTTGCACTAGAATCAGGCGAGGTGGCGTCGGTCTCTTTTGCGCTTTCTATCGCCTCTAAGGTGCTCACAATTGTTGCACGATCTTGATGCCCTACAGCTACTTTACCCAATGTACCATCTGAGGCAATATAGACAAAGGTTGGAAATGCACGCACGCCGTAGTTTTGGCTCACCGCGCCATCAGTATCCAGTAAAACAGTGAGATCTTGGTAAGGTAACTTTGAAAACCACGCCTTAAAATCCGCTTCGCTTTGCTCTCCATTTTTATCAGGTGCAACTAAAGACAGTACGTGGTAATCTTCGGCCTCTTGGCTCAACGCTGTATAATCGGCCATTCCAGACAAGCATATGGAGCACCATGATGCCCATATTTTTATGACTACCGGTTTACCCTGGAGGTCAGATAAATTTACTATCTGATCTTCTAGATTCCTCAAAGAGAAACTTTCAGGTTCTTTTGCAGAAGCTAATGGACTTTTACCATCTGTTGCATTTGCAGTCGACTGCGCACAACCATTCAGTATCAAAGTGATCACTAAAATAATCAATACGCCGAGAATTGTCTTATTAATTTTTGGCCTAAGCCTCGTCGCCGCTTTCATAATGTCCTCCTAGACCTGCTTTAGTATTTAATGTGCCATTTTATCACTATCCTATGGCGAGAACTACTGCGTTAATATATTTAATCAAATAGTAATCACCGTCAACTGGTCCGTCATAAGTAACAGAC
>CALFXQ010000349.1 GCA_937958285.1 uncultured Fusibacter sp.
TTTTGTAGAAGAGAAGGAACAGCCAGTAAAAGAGGCACCTATGCCAAACTACACACCTGCTGCCACTACTTTCTATACACCTAGCAGCAAAAATCGCGTGGTCAATATTCACTCCAATGCCACAATGAAAATCGAAGTATATCAACCGAAATCCTTCGAAGAAGCGGTAGAAATCGTAGAGTGTTTACGTGGCAGAAAACCTGTGATTGTAAACCTAGAGGCACTTCAACAAGATTTAGCTAGAAAAATTTTCGACTTTTTAAGCGGTGCCCTTTGCGCCATCGATGGCAAGGCAGAAAAAATTTCTCGCGGCATTTTCTTAATGGCTCCAAGCAACGTAGAAGTCAATGGCAAAGTGACAAGTGAAACTTTGGCAGATGGCAACGATTTTATCGATAATACAATTTTCCAATTTAAATAGAAGAATGGGGCGGTAAATATGCTTATTTTTGTAGTGAGTTATTTCTTTCGCGTTTTATATTTTCTACTGGTGGTGCGCGCGCTGCTCTCTTGGGTTATTAGAGACTTCAGGCACCCAGTGGTGCGATTTGTCATTCAGGCAACAGATCCGATTTTAAAGCCTATGCGCGATGTGTTCGAACGTTTTGGACTTATGGGCATGGGTATTGACTTTTCTTTTTTGGCGACATTTGTATTGTTGCAAATGTTAGAAGGACTTGTAATTAGGTTGTTGATCAATGTTGGATTATAAACGCCATCAAGATCTAGTTTTAAGTTTGCGCGTGCCAGAGCATGCGGCGGTGGGGTTTGTCTCTATCGTCGAAGCTATCGAACGATGTGAGCGCACCTTCGAACCACAATTTACCTCATTCATAGACCCAGAAACGCGCGTACACGGCGCAAAGTGCTTTGCACAAACCGATTGCATTTGCCAATATTATGGTGGCTACAACGATGCCGAATATCAAATACTCGGCGTGTTTCCAAGCCACATGTCCCCGAATGCCGACAATTTTCCCATTAGGGCATTTGAAATTACCTATCAGGCCCAGTTCGGCTTAATTGAACACAAAGATGTTCTCGGCGCGCTAATGTCCTTGGGTTTAGAGCGCAAGGTGGTAGGCGATATCCTCCTAACCGAGGGAAAAGCCCACTTTTTCGCTCTAGCGCACCTAGAATCTTACCTTATGGCCAACCTAGAAAAGGTCAAGCGTCAAGGGGTTCAGATAAAGGCGATACCCTTTAGCGAGGTTATTGTGGTCCCTGAAAAACGCAGGGAAGTGAGTTTTTCAGTGAGCTCTCTAAGACTAGATGCAGTAGTTGCCCATGCATTTCACTTGTCCAGAACACAGGCAGTAGAGCTAATCAAACAGGGTTTTGTCAAGGTGGATTACATGGTCGTCGACAAAGTCGACATGCCAATTGCCCAGCAACAGATGATTAGTGTGAGAAGGCAAGGGCGGTTATGGGTAGGCGATGTGCTAGGTGTTTCAAAAAAGGGGAAATTGAGACTGAATGGTTGGATGACCACTATATAAAGGGGGAAGTTTGCACATGATCACACCACTCGATATACAAAAAAAACAATTCTCTAAGCAGCTTCGCGGGCTCAACGAGAAAGAAGTGCAAACTTTTCTTCAAGAAGTTTTTCAAACCCTCGAGAAACACATAAACGACAATGCAGAAATAAAAGAGAAGATGTCTCGCAATATAGAAGAGATTCAGAAATACAGAACCATAGAAAAGACTTTATCAGAGACGCTGATTGTTGCAAAGCGCACCGCTGAAGATCTAATGATCAATGCGAGAAAAGAAGCGGAACAAATTGTAATGCAGGCAAAATTACAGGCCAAGGCCATCGAGGAGCAGTCTAAGCGCGATACCCATGTTGTTCAAAGTCAGCGCATGATGATGGAAAAAGATCTAGAAGGGTTCAGGCTACGCATGGAAGGGCTCCTGAGGGCACAGCTCGATGTGGTCAGCCACTATAAGCCAGATGTAGTAATTCCTGCGCCAAAACCTCAAATGATTGAAAACGCCTCAGAAGTTATATCAAAACCAGAGGTTGTAACAAAACCAGAGGTTGTACCAAAGCCAGAAGTAGCACCTATAACTGATGAAAAAAAGAAGCCGAGTATTTCTGAGTTTGCACAAGCACAGCTCGATTTAAGTGCTAAATTATATGCACAAAGTGAAACGAACAACCCCAACGGCAACCCTGTCACTCAAGAAACGTCTCAAGTGAGCGAAGTTTTAGTCGGTGAGAAGGCGCTACAGCTATAATCTCACAGGGCCTTGACGTATAAGCGCGAATCGATTATAATGTGAAGCATTATGGTGCTCAGAAACTTATTTTGCATCTCAATACGAAATACGTCGATCAGGCGAGTAGGTACAATGCGTCTTTAGAGAGTTGATGGCTGGTGAAAATCAACGACAAGTTGCGCTGAAAATCCCCTGGGAGTAGCTAAGGTGAATGGCTGATAATGCCTATTAACTTTAGACGGCCGACCCCGTTATGGTCTTAAGAGTGATGCCTGCGGGCATAACTAGGGTGGTACCGCGTCATAGACGTCCCTGAGCTTTGCTCAGGGACTTTTTTATTTAAGGAGGATAAAAAATGGCTTATAAAGAGTTACAACAGGGACCTGTCGCCCAATGCGAACATCAGATTGCCGAGCATTGGAAGACTTTGAATCTTTTAGAGAAGAGCATAACATCGAGAGAGGGAAAGCCAAGTTTTGTGTTTTTTGAAGGGCCCCCAACGGCCAATGGACGTCCTGGTATTCATCACGTTTTAGCCCGCGCGCTAAAAGATGCCGTGTGTCGTTTTAAGACCATGGAAGGCTATCAGGTGAAGCGTAAAGCCGGATGGGACACCCATGGTCTCCCTGTAGAAATCGAAGTAGAAAAGCGCATCGGACTTGCAGATAAACAAGCGATTGAGTCATATGGTATCGGTAACTTCAATAAAGCATGCCGCGATTCTGTCTTTGAATACGAAGGTCTCTGGCGTGAAATGACTGAAAAAATGGCATATTTGGTGGATCTAGATAATCCTTATATCACCTTAGATAACAACTATATCGAATCGGTATGGTGGATCCTCGACAAGTTCTTTAAAGAAGATTACATCTACGAAGGCCATAAAATACTCCCATACTGCCCGCGTTGTGGAACAGGCCTTGCTTCACACGAAGTAGCACAAGGCTACATGGAAAAAAAGACGACCACAGTGGTGGCAAAATTTAAAGCAGTAGACGAAGATGCCTACTTCCTAGTATGGACCACAACACCCTGGACCCTTGCAGCCAATGTCGCACTGACTGTGAATCCTCAAGAGACCTATTTAAAGGTGAAGTTTGAAGACACTGTATACTATATCGAAAAGAACTTGGCCGGCAAGGTGATCGAAGGCGAATACGAAGTGTTGGCAACCATGAAGGGCAGTGATTTAGAGCATAAGCGCTATCATCAGATTATGCCTTTTGTCAAAGCCGACAAGGATTGCTTCTACGTGACCCTAGGCGATTACGTCACCACCGAAGATGGTACGGGTATTGTACATACCGCGCCAGCTTTTGGTGAGGACGACTATCAATTAGGCGTAAAGTACGGATTGCCAGTTCTTCAGCCTGTCGACGAAGAAGGCAAATACACGACTACACCTTGGGAAGGTATGTTCGTGATGGATGCGGATATAGAGATTATTAAGTGGCTTGCCCAAGAGGGTAAACTCTTTAAAAAGCAGCGCATTGAGCACAACTACCCACACTGCTGGCGTTGTAAGACACCGCTTCTTTACTATGCAAAGCCAAGCTGGTACATCGAAATGACGCGCTTAAAAGAACAGCTCATTGCCAATAACAACACCGTCAATTGGTTCCCTGGCTATGTGGGCGAGAAGCGCTTTGGAAACTGGCTAGAAAATCTCAACGACTGGGCTATTTCGAGAAGTCGTTACTGGGGAACACCACTCAATATCTGGCGCTGCGACGACAAATCGTGTGGCCATATTACCTCTGTTGGCTCCAGAGCAGATTTACAAGCGCGTGCCATCGAAAATGTGGATTTTTCTATTGATCTTCACCGCCCTGCGGTAGACGATGTACATTTAAAGTGCGACAAGTGCAGCGGACAAATGACGCGCGTACCCGATGTTATCGACTGCTGGTTCGACTCAGGGGCAATGCCCTTTGCACAGCACCACTATCCTTTTGAAAACAAAGAGATCTTCGATACCCTGTACCCCGCAGACTTTATTTGCGAGGGTATCGACCAGACTCGTGGCTGGTTCTACTCCCTGATTGCCATCTCTACATTCGTAATGGGGCAGTCGCCTTATAAGAACGTACTTGTCAATGATTTAGTGGTCGACAAGTTTGGCAAGAAGATGTCTAAGTCAAAGGGCAATACTGTTGATGCCTTCCAATTGCTAGATCAATATGGTGCAGATGCATCGCGTTGGTATATGTACTACGTGTCTCCAGCATGGCAGCCAACGAAGTTCGACGAAGATGGCCTTAGAGAAATCAGCTCTAAGTTCTTGGGAACGTTAAAGAACAGCTATACCTTCTTCACCCTCTATGCCAATGCAGATCAGCTCGACGTGGCTTCTTTTGATGTGCCCGCTTCGAGTCGACCAGAGCTCGACCGATGGATGCTCTCTAAGCTCAACCGCTTAGTCAGAGAGGTCAATGACGATTTTGCCATCTACGACTTAACCCGTGCAACGCGAAAAATCCAAGAATTTGTAGTAGAAGATTTATCGAATTGGTATATCCGTAGATCGAGAAGACGCTTCTGGGCAACGGAGCTCACTGAAGATAAAAAGGCGGTATACAAGACAACTTACGAAGTACTCGAAACCATTGCGCGGTTAATTGCACCTCTTGCGCCATATATCAGTGAAGAGATATTCCAGAATCTCACCGGTGGAGAATCGGTGCACTTGGCCGACTATCCTAAGGCAAATGCCGACTTAATCGATTTGAACACAGAAGCGCGCATGGATTTAGTGCGCGACTTAGTTGGCCTTGGCCGTGCAGCGCGTGAGGCTGTAAAGATCAAGGTGCGTCAACCGATTGCGAAGGTCCTTGTAGATGGCTCACATCAAGCCCTTATCGGAGACTTGGTGTCGCTTATCGAAGAAGAGCTCAACGTGAAACAGGTGGTCTTCGAAGCCCATCTCGATCAATATATGAATTTCTCGCTAAAGCCGAACTTCAAAACCGCAGGTCCGCTTTTGGGCAAGAGAATAGGCGCTTTCTCAAAGGCTTTGAGTGCGCTAGATGCAGCTGAATGGGCACAAAAGTTTAACCAGGGTCACAGTCTTACAGTAACCCTAGAAGAGGAAACCTATACTTTGAACCAAGAACACGTTCAAGTGACAATTTCATCGAAAGAGGGCTTTACGGTAGAAATGGCCAATAACTTGTTTGTGATACTCGATACCACATTGACGCCTGCTTTGATTTCGGAGGGCTATGCCCGGGAGTTCGTCTCTAGAATTCAACAGCTCAGAAAGTCTAGTGGCTTTGAAGTGATGGACGAAATTCACATCGCTTATCATGGCACGCCGGTGTTCGAAGAGGCAATTACTGCATACCGCGCATATATTGCGCAGGAGACTTTGGCAGTGTCACTCGAAATTAACAATGAAGGTACTTTCGATACATTCGATTTAAATGGAGAAACGACGCATATTCGCGTTAACAAGGCATAAGAAAGGAATTAAGATGAAAATTGGAATCATTGGGGCAATGGATTATGAAATTACCCTCTTAGTTGAAGCGATGGCAACAGAGACTAAACGCACAGTAGCGGGTAGTCTCTATCATCAGGGTCAACTGCATGGTGTAGACGTGGTGGCAGTGGTGTCTGGCATTGGCAAAGTCAATGCAGCCCTGTGCGCTCAAATTCTCATTTCGGAGTTTGAAGTGACGCATGTGATCAATACAGGCGTTTCAGGTGCAGTAAAAGACTTTCTAGAGGTGGGAGATACGGTCATTTCTACTGATCTCGTTGAGCACGATTTTGATGTGACGGGCTTTGGTGGCTATAAGTTCGGTGAGATTCCGCGCATGGAAACATCTACTTTTGTGGCGGACGAACATTTGAGAGCCCTAGCACTCGAGGCTGCGAAGGCCGTAGTCACCCAATACAAGGTCTACGAAGGCCGGATTGTATCGGGAGACCAGTTTGTGGCTTCACCAGAAAAAAAGGATTTCTTGCTCGAGACCTTTAATGCCACGACTACAGAAATGGAAGGCGCAGCCATTGGCCATGTGTGCTATGTCAATAACAAGCCTTTTGTCATCATTCGCGCGATGAGCGATAAGGCAGATGGCTCGGCTCATGTGAACTTTGAAACCTTCAGCCGCGAAGCGGCAATCAATGCAGCACAAATCGTGATGCGCATGTTAGAGGCCCTATAATGGCTACTGATACGCAGTTAACCTTTACCATCGAAGATGACGAAATTGGCATCCGCATCGACCAGTACCTTGCTGACGCTCTAGAAGGTGTATCGCGGTCACAAATTCAAAAGTGGATGGCACAGGGTCGCATTTATTCTGAAAAATCAAAGGGGCAGCCTCTTAAAAAGAACTATACCCTAGAGCGTGCCGATGTGATTACAGTGGTGGTACCTGAGCCCGAAGTACTCGATGTGCTTCCCGAGAATATTGCCATCGACATCGTCTACCAAGACGAGCATGTGCTCGTCGTCCACAAGCCCCAGGGCATGGTGGTTCACCCCGCGCCAGGCAATTACTCGGGCACCTTAGTCAATGCCATTTTATATCACATTAAGGATTTATCAGACATTGGTGGCACCATTAGACCCGGCATAGTACACCGCATCGACAAAGACACCTCTGGACTCTTAATGATAGCCAAGTCAAACCTGGCCCATCAATCTCTCTCCGACCAACTGCGCGACCATACAGTTGACCGAGTTTATGTGGCGCTCGTGCACGGTGGATTTTCCAATGAATCGGGTACCATTAACGCGCCCGTGGGCAGACATCCGCACAACCGCTTAAAAATGGCCATTATGCACCGTGGTGGTCGGGATGCCGTTACGCACTATCAAGTCCTAGAGAGACTGGGCCCATATACCTTGGTAGAATGTCGCCTCGAGACGGGCAGAACCCATCAGATTCGCGTACACTTGGCCTCTATCGGACACCCCCTAATTGGAGATCCACTCTATGGGGCAAAAAAAGAAAAGCACAAAACCGATGGTCAATTCTTACACGCAAAGGTTTTGGGCTTTGAACATCCGGTAACAGGAGAGCGCTTGGTATTTTCTGCACCCATACCTGAGAACTTTGAGAAACTGTTGAATAGGCTCCGCAACAACCGCTAATCCTTTTACCAAGGAGGTTTTCCGTGCAGTTCAAGGCAAAAATTCTCGATGAAAAAGGCATGCAGCGCTCTTTAACGCGCTTGGCCCACGAAATAATAGAAAAAAATAAAGGTGTAGAACACGTGGTGTTGGTGGGAATTCTATCGCGAGGTGAGCCAATTGCCCAGGCTATAGCTGACCAAATTGAAGCGATTGAAGGGGTGAGAGTCCCCGTTGGTTCTTTAGATATCACACTTTACCGCGACGATCTAAGCGTTGTCGCACACGAGGCCATTGTATCCTCAAGCCATATCGATTTCGATATCAAAGATCAAATCGTCGTGCTTGTAGACGATGTGATTTACACAGGTCGCACGGCACGCGCAGCTCTAGATGCAGTTATGGATCATGGACGTCCCACTTCAATACAGCTAGCTGTTTTGGTGGATAGAGGTCACAGAGAGCTGCCGATACGCGCAGACTATGTGGGCAAAAATGTGCCTACCAGTAAACGCGAGATTGTCAGCGTAAAAGTAGAAGCCATCGACGGCGAAAACGTTGTAGAAATTTACAGCCAAGACGAGGATGTAACAGATTTAGAGCACCTAAAATAACACTAAATGCGACAGATACTAGCATATGCTAATATCTGTTTTCTTTTTGGTGAAAATAAGCGTATAATAGAGATGTATGCACCCGTATCTACAAGAAAGGAGTTAAGTATGATAAAGAGGCTATTTATATTGACTATGGCATTGACTATGGCATTGGCGATGATGACTACAGGTTGTGCCACTTATGCACCAGCTGTGACTCCAGAGACCACAGTTGAATCCACCACATCCTCAGAGACCACCAATGCCGAAGAAGGTGCTTTTATCAACGGTGACAAAATTTCAGCTGAGGCAGCAAAGGAATTGATGCTTCAAAATCCAGATGCCATTATTTTAGATGTGCGCACACAAGAGGAGTATCAAGAAGGACATATTGCAGGTGCAGTATTACTTCCTATTATAGATTTAGAAGCACAAGCGAGCACTGTTTTACCAGACAAAGATGCCTTGATTTTGTTGTATTGTCGCAGTGGCAATCGCAGTGGTCAAGCCACTTCGATATTACTCGATATGGGGTATTCAAAGATACAAGATTTCGGAGGCATTATCGATTGGCCTTACGAAATTGTAAAGGATTAGCGGAGGAAGAGCCCCATGAATAATGAAACACACCCGATTATCATCAAACCCCTCACCCAAGAAAGCGCCACGCAATTAATGGACTATCTTGGAGATTTAAACTTTGACCACGCGCCACATTGGTCCACGTGTTTCTGTCATTTTTATCACACAAATTGTGAGATGAAAGTATGGAAAGACCGAACCGGTGAAATGAATAGAGAAGGTTCTCTCAGGTCAATAGAAGCAGGCGAGATGCAGGGTTATTTGGCATACTCCCAAGACCAGATTGTTGGATGGCTAAATGCAAATGATGCCAGTGCCTATAGTCGACTTGCAGAACAAGTAAAAGGCACTGTTGGCGAGCGTCGATTGGGGCTGCCTATTTGTTTTGTGGTGCATCCAGATTTTAGAGGCCGCGGCATTGCCAAAGCACTTCTCACCAGGGCAATCTCCGATTTTAGAGCCAGAGGTTTCGATGGCATGCTAGCGCTGCCAATCGACAGTCCAGACTTAGGCGCTCAAATGCTCTACCGCGGCGCTGTTAAAATGTATGAAAGTATGGGTTTTAGACATGTAGAAGCACATGGCGAACTGCGGGTGATGCGCTTAAACTTTGAAGCACAAAAGAGCATGCATCTGCACACTTTAAAGATGGGGACACTCCAAAAAGAGCGGCTGATTCGGGTTTGGGTGCCTCGTGAATACTATACACAAGAGGAGCGTTTGCCCGTTATTTACATGCACGATGGACAGAATTTGTTCGATCGCCAAACATCTGCTTATGGGGCAATATGGGATGCGCATTTGGCTATTGAAACCCTTATTGCAAGTGCGCCTAGTACTTTTAAGGGCGCAATCGTGGTGGGAATCGACAATGCCGAAGGGCTCGATCGACTAAACGAATACAGCCCTTGGATAAGCAGCAGTGTCGAGATGTTAAAGAATCTTGAGCCCAACCAAGGTCCTATTGGAGGACAGGGTGAAGCATATGGTGAATTTATTGTAGAGATGCTAAAACCCTTTATCGATGCTAATTATCGCACTTTGCCAGACAGAAACCACACCTTTGTCGCTGGCAGTTCAATGGGTGGGGTAATTTCTCTTTACTTAGGGGCCAAGTACCCCCACGTTTTTTCTGGGGTCGGCGCTTTTTCTACGGCGGCTTGGTTCGCTCAAGAGGAATTAACGGCATTCTTAAAAGGGAGTCAAGATTTAGACACAGTAAAATGGTATCTAGATGTAGGTACATGCGAGACCAGCAATGTTGCCATCGATCACTTCAATCAATTGTATATAGAC
>CALFXQ010000350.1 GCA_937958285.1 uncultured Fusibacter sp.
GTTTTATTTAAAAAATATTCTTGAGTATGAATGAACACCATAAAGAGAACCGATAGACCACGTGCAATATCTAATGGAATTTGACGACTTAAATGCATAAGTAATTTCCTTTCGTTAACGCGCAATATGCTATTTTGTTAATGGTATTATACCTATTCCCTTCATCATTGAACAGCGCTCACTTGTGATAGGGGTATTGGTTATACCAATACCCCCCCTTCTAGTAAAACCACTTGCCAAAACAGGAGTCATAGAATGCTGAGAATAGAGCACTGCATATACTTTATTGAGGTGGCAAAAACCGGCTCTTTGTCAAAGGCGGCAATCAACTTACACCTGTCACAGCCACACCTCAGCCAGTGTATTAAGCAACTAGAAGCCATTGTGGGTGTTGACCTTCTCATGCGAAGTCCAAAGGGCGTCGAACTTACAAGCGAGGGTCTATTGTGTCTTGAGCATGCAAAAAAGCTGGTCTTTGAAGCAGACCAACTCCTAACATGGCCCCAGAGAACCACATCATTATACACCTTAAAAGTAGCAACTTTTAATGCCTATGCCCCCATAAACAGCTACTTCGAAGTGTCGATGCACGCTCAGGATTCTCAATCCCATCAGCTCTACGAGGTAAAAAATCACGAGGTGATCGACCAAATACTCTTTAAACGCGCAAATATTGGGGTCACTTATATTGAAGACTTTATCCTAGATGCGATGCAAGAAACATTTGAGAAAAACAAATTGGCATTTTACCCACTCACTCAAGAACCATTAAATGTGGCCATGAGTGTGCATCATCCCCTCGCCCAGAAAAGTGAGATTTACGTTTCAGATATAATCCCTTATCCCCTTGCCTTTGAAGCCTATAAAAACCAAAGGCATGCCAAGGGACATATCCAACACCTGAATTCAGATGCCAAGCAGCATTACTTAAATGCGCTCAACCAATTTTTAAACAAGTTCAACATATTACAAATGGGCTTTGACAACAACAGAAGCTTGCTCTATTATTTGTCTAAGCATCACAGTGCAATTACCCTAGGTCAAAAGCGCTATAATCTCGATAATCCACTTCTTAAAAGTGGAGAAATACTCTATTTGCCTATATCTGATATGCCCTTTAAGTTGGTCACAGGCATTGTCTACAATAAAGGTAAAGGATGGTCTCCTATTGAGCGTGACTTTATTGAGATGTTAAAACGACAAATCGAAATCTAATAGCATAAAAAAGCCCTAGGCAGCGATGCTTAGGGCTTTAATGGCGCTATTATAGTGATACTCGAATACTTTTTTGATGGAAGTATGCATTTTATGCCAACTTCTGCTAAGTTTTTCTGCGACAAACACGCGACTCTCTTGTTGGTTTAAGCCCCTTTGCTCTTGCGCATAGACGAGCAGACTTTCCCACTGATATATGTGTGCAAGGGCATCTGCATTGGCGACAATTCTCGCCTCAAGGGTAAGAGATGGCATTTTTTTGCTGCCCCGATGGGTTAGAATTGCATTGGCCACGCGCTCGGCACGATCGTGTGGATAGCCAAGCCCTACTAGTATTGCTGAAGCCAGATGGGCTCCGTGAATATGGTGGTCTTCGTACAATGTACAATCGACAATCGCCGCATAGTCGTGTAGAAGCGCTGCAAGTACAGCAATGTCTCGCTCTGCATTCATTTTTGTAGCCAGTAATTCGGTAAACTTGACGACTTCAAGAATGTGATTGTCCCAAATCCCTGCACCAAATACATTGGCCGGCTGATAGCATGCCGCCTCTACCATCGCAGACACCTGATTGATAATTGGACTATAGTTCATAGGGCACCTCTTCTGGCAACATGAGAATCTGTCCCGGATGAATGGTACTACTAGACAAGGCATTTAATTGAGAAATCTCGAAGATAACTTCTCTTATATCTTGCTTTGGCGCTTGAATGCGCTTTGCAATTGCCCATAATGTATCGCCAGACTCTACTTGATACGCATATGTTTGTGGCTCGTTTAAGGCATCTGCAGTTAAAGATCCCGACATACTTAAGTAGGACACAACAGCAAGCATGACGAGTAATGTTAGACCTGTAATACGACTAATAAACTTGCGACGATTAAAGATGACACGCTTTTTCATGTTGACCCTCCTTAAGTGTATCGAACACCTGTTCTGTGTTTTTATTATAAGCGAACAAATGTTCTGTGTAAAGAGAAAATAGCGAACTTATGTTTGATTTTTTTATAGAACATGCTATAATTAAGTAAAATTAAGGATGAGGTGACTTATGGCTTCTGGACTAACTGATAAGCAATTAGAGATTTTGGCATTCATAGAAAAAGAAGTCGCGCGCATTGGTTATCCACCTGCTGTTCGCGAAATATGCGAAGCAGTTGGGCTACAATCCACATCTACAGTGCACGGACACCTGCAGCGTCTCGAAAGAAAAGGGTATATTCGCCGCGACCAAACAAAGCCAAGAGCGATAGAAATTGTCGTCCCATCAGGACTTGTCGAAAACCATCGTACAATTGAGTATCCGCCTACTACTGGCGTTGTCATTGAGTTCCCCAAACAAGAAATTGCTACAATACCCATTATTGGTAAGGTCACTGCGGGTCAACCCATCCTCGCCTTAGAAGAATACGAACATACTTTCCCAGTTCCTATAGAGTTTGTCGACGGTCCCCCCCACTTTATGCTTCGCGTTTCAGGCGATAGCATGATCGAAGCGGGTATACTAAACAACGACTATGTATTAGTGCGCCAGCAAAACACTGCAAAAAATGGCGATATGGTGGTTGCAATGATCGACGACGAAGCTACAGTTAAAACCTTCTACAAAGAAGTAGATTGTTTTAGATTACAACCAGAAAACGCAGCACTTAACCCCATTTACACAGATCATGTTACAATTTTAGGCCTTGTTAAGGGCGTCTTCAGAAAAATGTAATAAAACCTCAAGCCGATTCTTTTACAGAATTGGTTTGAGGTTTTTTATTGTAGCGTTTGAACGCGGTCGATAAACTGAAGCAATGTTTCGCTAGGTGCATCGAGGTGTCCCGTCCACTGTAGTGGCTGAGAAATGACCTCAATTGAAGTTAAGAGGTAGAAGGCATTATATCCTATGGCAATGCTCCCATAGTGCTTATATTGGGGATTATATAGCGTCTCGCGTAGGCTTTGGCTAACCTTCTCCATGCTTTCAATCACAAAAGCATAATAGGGCTGACTCCCCCCTTCGACAGAAGCCCCATAGCGCTCAAAGAATTGAAGCGCAGCCTCATCGTTCACAAGAACCGCCTGAATATTCGCTATAAGGGTCGAAATAAATGCGTCTGTGGCTGTAAAGACAATGGCCCGCGAAGAATATGCCCCCTCACTTTCCATAAAGGTATGTGAACGCACGCGCTTTATTACCTCTTCAGTGACACTTTGAGACACTTGCTCAGCTAACTTCGGCATGAGATGTCGCATTAACACCTGAAGGTCATTAGACATTGTAGAATCCATCTTCTCTATGCCTAAAGTATCTCTCATATATGCCTCAACTGCATCCCATTTCACCACAGAATAATCTGCTTTAAAAGGCAATTTAAAGACCAATTTGTTGGCATCTGCATAGGACTCAAGGCGCAGCACAATGCCATCGGCTTCAAATTCAGATAAAAGCGCAAGTTGGCCAACTGCTTTAGATCGCTTATATTGCCCATCGATTTTAAAGTCAATTTGCTTAAGTGGCACGCGCATAATTGGCGCGACAATAGGTGATTGAGCACGATATTGACCCGTGCTTTCAAAGCTGATGTCATTTCTAAACTGGTTGACGATCCATAGACGCACCAATACCCCCCTTACAGTAAAGGGGTTGAAAAACACCACTACAGCCATAATTGCCAACAGAGTTAAAAGTGCTGCGCCACTGTGCAGCACTTTCTTGTGTATTAATGAATTAAGTTGCTTCATTATTTTCCTTTACCCGACAGCTTAATTTCGCCTTTATTCATGTAAGCCTACCCTGTCGCCAGTTGTTATTTCTCCCTTATATATACCATTTTATCGACACTTTTAACAAGATTAATGGCATAAGAGACAACGGCATCCCTTGAGATTGTGGGGTCTAAAAGAAAGACAATCATCTGTATAAACTGGGTTTCACCTTTAATACCACTGCGATTGCTGTCGGAAGTGGTAGACCCAAATGGACCGAGTTGGTCTCTGCTGACAATTAGACCATCGATATTTATGGGATTGCCAGATAAGCTGATAAAAGACTCACCTGGCCGACCAGCATCAACTGTGACGAGATTGCCCGAAAGGCAAGCGCGGTCAACTGCCCCCACAGGACATTGAAAGCCCAGTGAGATCAAGTTTGCAAGATCTACAAAGGGAGCGCCTTGACCGCTGTAAAAGGGAAACCCTTCATTGTCTAAATAGCGCCTTAAAAGCTTTTCGCATGACAGGCGATATTTTGTAGGATCCTTGCCCAGGGCGCGATAGGCCTTGCGGCCCGCTTGAATGGCAGGCATTTGACTGATTTTCTCTTTTGAGTAACCTAGGGCCCTAAAACTTTGGCTTAGTCCTTGTTCTGCCTCGACGACAGCTTCGTGGGGTATGTCCGTTGACGGCCAAAGCTGGTGTGCTGGCGCGCTGAGGTCGATTTCGAGGGTGACCAAGCGCAGCTGTGGCAGGGCTAATTTTAGGGTGTCGCTTATGGAGACTTCAAATTGTAGAGGCATCTTCCACCGCCTGATATGCTAACATCGCACCGAGTTTGGCGTGATCGTAGGTGAGTCCACCCTGAAAAAACACCGCATAGGGTTCGCGCATGGGTGCATCGGCGCTAAGCTCAATGGAGGACCCCTGAACAAAGGCTCCAGCTGCCATGATCACCTGGTGTTGGTAGCCCGGCATATCCCAGGGATATGGGGTCACGTGGGCATCTACTGGAGCAGCCGCCTGTATAGCTTTGCAAAATGCCACTACACGCGCTTCTGTGCCCAGTTTAATGGCCTGAATAATATCGCTTCTCGAGGCATCCCATTTGGGTTTAACGTCGTATCCTGCATCCTCAAAGAGCTTGGCCGTAAAAATCGCCCCTTTAATGGCACCAGCCACCACCTCGGGCGCTAAAAACAAGCCCTGTAGCACAGTTCTAGTTTGGCCAAAGGTAAGGCCACATTCCTTGCCAATGCCCGGTGTAGTGAGTTTGTGCGCACAAAGGTCTATCACTTTTTTACTGCCTACCAAATAACCACCAGTAAGCGCTAAGCCACCACCTGGGTTTTTTATCAACGAACCCGCACACAAATCGGCGCCCACTTCGATGGGTTCGCGCTGCTCAATAAACTCGCCATAACAGTTATCGACCATAATCAGGGTTTGTGGACTTGCTGCTCTTACATCGGCAATGGCCGTCTCTATGGCCTCGATGGTCAGTGAGGGCCTAAAAGCATAGCCGCTAGAGCGCTGTATGTATACTAGTTTAACGGGCATGCCATCTGCGGCCCTTTTTACTAATAGATCGCGCACCAAATCTAATTGAATGGCGCCTGCATCGTCTAATTCGATGCCCTGATAAGTGACCCCAATTTCCATAAGCGACGAGCCATTGGGGCCGTTGAGGCCAATGGTCTCAAGCAGTGTATCGTATGGCGCTCCCGTAACGGAAAGCATATGGTCTTTTGGTCTTAATATACCGGTGAGTCCAACGGTTAGCGCGTGTGTGCCATTGACCAATTGGGGTCTTACTATGGCATCTTCTGCCTTAAAGATTTCTGCGTATATGGCCTCGGTCTTTTCACGACCTTCGTCGTTATAGCCGTACCCGGTCATCCAACTAAAATGGCGATCCGAAAGGCCATGAACTTGCATTGCACTGAGTACTTTGTAAAAGTTGAAGCGCTTAATTTGCTCAAGTTCTGAAAATCTATGCGCGAGCTGTGCCTCAATTAAATCCGCCTTTGCCAAAGTTTCGGGTTTTAGTCCTGGAAACATATCTACCTCTTTTATAAACGATCTCGTTTTGATGTGTTTAACAATTTTTAAAAGTGATGTAGAGCTACAATTGAAAAATCAGCTGCACCTAGGGGCAACTGATTCTCGGATCACATTGACTACTCTTCGCCTTCGTCTTTTTTATTTAAAAAGTTAACGGGACGCGTTGGAATGATAGTAGAAATAGCGTGCTTATATATCATTTGCTGTTTGCCATCGCTGTCGATGACCAATGTGTATGGATCGAAGCCCTTTACAAGGCCTTTTATTTGATAACCACTAACTAGAAAAACGGTAATCTGAACATGTTCTTTGCGTACTTGATTTAAAAATACGTATTGCAAATTCACAGCTGTTTTCATAATACCCTCCTGCATCCTCTAATTTTTGAACGATTGTTATGTTCTCTGTTGATCTGGCGGGTTTAAGTTGCCGGAGCAACCTTGCCTTTGCTCTATCTCTTTTATTATAGCATCAAACTGGTCAATTGCGAGAGGGATTTCACTTAAATTTATCCAAATTGCGTGGTTATATCGTCTAAACCAGGTCAGCTGTCTCTTGGCATAGCGCCGCGTGTTTTGTTTTAGCAGTTCAACCATTGTGTTATAGTCGTATGCACCAACAAGATACCCGATTACTTCTTTATAACCAATGCCCTTCATGGACTGATCGTCCGATGTAAGGCCCAGTGCCATCAGCGCTTTGACTTCTTCTACAAGTCCAAGTTGCAGCATGATATCGACTCTCTGGTTGATCCGCTCATATAGCTCTTCTCGGTGGCGGGTCAACACCACGAGTATGGGGGTATATGCTGTTTCAGGCAGAGGATCTGTGGCAAAGTCCTTGTGCCCTTGGCCGCTTAAGGCAATTTCTAGGGCCCTAAGCACTTTATGCACGTTGTTGGGGTGAATTTTCTTTGCAGCTTCTGGAGAGAGCACTTTTAGTTCACTGTAAAGTGCCTCAAGTCCCTCCGACTCTATGCGCGCTTGCAGTGTATGGCGCAGGGCTAGATCGGGCTTTGCGCTGCTAAAATCCATCTTGTACAGCAAGCTATTCACATATAGTCCAGTGCCACCAGTTATAAGGGGCATTTTACTTTGCTCATGAAGTCTAGAGATTTCAGCTCTTGCTGCCATGGCGTAATCTGAGACCGAGTACTTTTCGGTGGGTGCAACAAAATCCATTAAATGATGGGGAACCCCTTGCATCTCTTGGACGCTGGGCTTTGCAGACCCGATGGCCATTTGTCGATAGATTTGCATGGAATCACACGAAATGATTTCAGTGCAATAGTGTTTGGCCAACTGTACGGAAAGGTCTGTTTTGCCTACCGCTGTAGGCCCTGCAATAATGACCACATGCTTCATTGTATCTCCTAATGTTAAAGGCACGATGCTAAGTGCGCAGCACGGGGCTAAGTGCGCATAAATCTCTTTTCAATTTCACTTTGGCTGAGTTCGATCATTATCGGTCTACCATGAGGGCATGTATAGGGATTTTCTAGGCCCTTAAGGGACGTAAGTAGCGATTCGATTTCCCTTGTTGTGAGGGCATGGTTGGCCTTGATAGCGGCCTTACAAGATTGGCGAATCACATCTTCTATAAATTTTTCTTCTAAGCTGTCTTCTTTGTATGCGTGAAAGGCGTCGAGCATGAGTGTAATGGCCTGTTGATTCATGGGTTCGCCGTGAATGAGGGGCACTGAGCGTATTACCCAATCTTTTTCACCAAACCTGTCGATGGTGACCCCTAGGTTTTCGAGCCACTGGGTTGCTTGTTCTTGCATGGCTTGATAGGCAAAGTCGCCTGTGTAAATAAAGGGTATTAACAGCATTTGACTTTGTACCTGGTGGGCTTTAAAGCCCGATAGAAATGACTCAAATAGGATGCGCTCATGGGCGGCGTGTTGGTCGATTAAATAACCGCAACCTGCGCGCTCGCAGACGATATAGGTGTTAAAGAGTTGCCCTACAATTCTCAAGTCGTCGTATGCGGTGTGTTTGTCGACGGTATCTACTTGAATGGCAATCTGTTCAACTGCCGTCTTTACCTGTGCTTCTGCGGCGAAGAAGGCCAAAATTTCGTTGGTGATTTGCCGATTGGGCTGCTCGGGTTGTTGAGGGGCAAGGGACTTTAAAGCGGCAACGGGTTCGTGATGAGTCTTTGGCCTAGCCTCTTGGTATGTGTACTGGGATGAGACAGTGACAGCAGGTGCAGCGACGGGTGTAGTGACGGGTGTAGTGACGGGAGTAGTGACCGGTGTAGTAGCGGGAGCTTTTGGCACAAGGTCCACCGACATTAGGCGATTTTTTACTGCAGCGAAGATAAAGCCCTCGATTGCCACCACGTCTTTAAAGCGCACCTCTGTTTTAGAGGGGTGAATATTTACATCTACTTGATCGTAGGGCAGCGTGAGGTGTAGGGCATAGGCTGGAAATTGACCGATGGTCATAAGTCCCTTATAGCAATTAAACACAGTTTTTTGAAGGGCTTCTGATTTCACATAACGTCCATTCACAAAAAACATTTGATAATTGCGATTACCCCGGGTGTAGCTTGGTTTGGCGATCAATCCCGATAAGCTGTAAGCCTCTGCTTGTTCTTCTACGGGAATCAAATGATCTACAATAGATCTGCCATAAATGGCGAGAAGGCCATTGACCAGCTTGTTGCGTCCGTCAGTTCGGTAAAGCTCACGACCCTCAACCATTAAGGTCACTCCAATATCGGGGTGCGACAGTGCCAACTTATTGACTAAGTCAACAATGCTCGTTTGCTCTGCTTGATTTGATTTTAAAAACTTAAAGCGCACTGGGGTATTGTAGAAAAGATCCCTGACGATCATCGTGGTTCCCCGGTTGGTGCCAATGGGTTCGAATTCGCTGAGTATACCCCCATTGACAGACACGCGCGTTCCCGAATCTGCGTCCTCTGTTTTTGTAATGCACTCAATGCGGCTCACAGAGGCAATACTCGCCAGTGCTTCACCTCTAAAGCCCAAAGTGGAAATGCGATATATATCTTCTACAGAATCTATTTTTGATGTGGCATGGCGCTCGAAGGCCAAAAGCAAATCCTCTTTTGAGATGCCCTTGCCATTGTCGCTCACCCGAATAAGGGACTTTCCCGCCTCTTTTATTTCGACGGTTATTTGAGTGGCGTCCGCATCTACAGCGTTTTCTATAAGTTCTTTAACGACTGCAGCTGGCCGCTCTACTACCTCGCCTGCAGCGATTTTATTTGCAATAAGTGGATCGAGCCGCTTAATGGTCACCGTGTTCATGTATTTGCTGCTCCTTTATGGTTTTTGCAGCCTCTACCAAGGCGTTGAGTTGCATCATAGCCGTAATGGGCGTCATCATATTGAGATCGAGCGCTATAAGGTCGTCCACGAGTGCCAAGCTCCCTGCTAATGTGGGGCTTAGCGTTGTGGCTGGCATGCTCGTAGGCGTTTTAGAGCTCTGAGCAGGTGCTGGGCTCTTGGCGATATCGCTGGCCTCAAGGGCTTTTAGCAGACGCGTAGCACGCTCTAGCACGCCCTTTGGCACGCCCGCCAAACGCGCCACCTGTATGCCAAAACTTTGACTCGCGCCGCCGCGCTCAATGCGCCTGAGAAATACAATGCGCTCGCCCTCTTCGCGCACAGAAATGCGGAAGTTGCGCACCCCCTTCACCTTGCCCTCGAGCTCGGTGAGCTCGTGGTAATGGGTGGCGAAGATGCTCTTGGCCCCCACAGCGTGACTCAGATACTCCACCGTAGACCAGGCAATGCTAAGGCCATCGTAGGTGGCCGTGCCTCTGCCAATTTCATCGAGGATTATAAGGCTTTTATCTGTGGCGTGATTGAGAATATTGGCCAGCTCGTTCATCTCCACCATAAAGGTAGACTGTCCAGAAAAAAGGTCGTCCGATGCGCCAACACGGGTAAAGACCCTGTCCACCAGGCCAATGGTCGCCGATTGAGCAGGTACAAAGCAGCCAATTTGCGCCATGAGTACAATCAGCGCTACCTGCCTAAGGTAAGTGGATTTACCAGCCATATTGGGCCCAGTTACAATATAGATTTGATGGCCATCGTTGTCTAGTATCGCATCGTTGGGCACAAAGCCTTCGTCCGCGCCAATACGCTCCACCACAGGGTGACGGCCCCCTAGTATCTCTATAACACTCTGATCGTTGAGCACCGGAGGTGTATACCCATTATGGGCACTGACCTCTGAAAAGCTTGCCAGCACGTCGAGACGCGCCAGCAAGTCCGCCATGGTGCGAAGTCTCGCCCCTGCCTCAACCACATGCTGCCTTAAATCGGCAAACAGCTCGTACTCTAACTTGTTTACCCGCTCTTCAGCGCCCAAAATGCGGTCTTCAATCTCCTTGAGCTTTGGAAACATGTATCGTTCACAATTGGCAAGGGTTTGCTTTCTAATATAGTCGTCGGGAGCCATTTTTACACTGCCCTTAGAAATCTCTATATAATAGCCAAAGACCTTGTTAAAACCAATTTTTAGATTCTTAATACCCGTGCGCTGACGCTCTTCTTCCTCAATGGCCAGCAGCCACTCTTTACCGTGGCGTATAATGTGTCTAAGGGCATCTAGTTC
>CALFXQ010000351.1 GCA_937958285.1 uncultured Fusibacter sp.
CTAATAATTTCTCGCGCCATATAGTCCTGTTCCGACGCGGATCATTGTGGCACCTTCTTCAATCGCAATATCAAAGTCGTGTGTCATTCCCATCGAAAGATGAAGCATAGTGAGTTTATTATACTCTATTTTTTTGAGTTCTTCAAAATGGTATTTCATTCTTTTGAAATATGGCCTTACCGCCTCTGCATCTTCTAGAAATGGTGCGATGCACATCAAGCCTTGTACGCTGACTCCAGGCAATGCGGCTATCTGATTTGCCACCTGCAAAAGACAATCCTCAGAAAAACCACCCTTTTGGGGTTCGTCGCCAATATTAACCTGCAGCAAAATGGGCATTTCGATGCCAATTGCCACACTTCGCTTTGAGATTTCTTCAGCTAATTTCACGGAATCGACAGATTGAATCATGGCAACGCGGTCTATTATTTGACGCACTTTGTTTGTTTGCAAATTGCCAATCATGTGCCACTTAGCTGGTTGCTTGACTAATGGCTGCTTTCTCACAATTTCTTGGGGCTTATTCTCTGCTAGATGCTCGATACCATAAGACAACGAGGCTTCAATTAACTCCAAATCGACAGTTTTACAGACGCCGACTAAAGTGATTTCTTTTGGAGAGCGTCCAACGCGTTCGCAGACCTTCTGAATTTGTTGTTCAATCTCAATGAGATTCTCTCGAATCCATTCCATAATGCCTCACTCTCTAGGGGGCCAGTTTATCGCCCTCTTTCTTACCCGTAGGATTTTTAAGTATTTTCTCACCGTGCTGAACAGTGGGTACTTGCTGTAATTTGCCATCATTGTCTACGCGCGTAAAGTGACCTTCGTGAACGACTATAGATTGGTCATCTTTTTCTGCGATAAGGTGGATGGGTTTAAAGACGATGCGACCTTCTTGATCTGTTGTAAAAACGCCCTTTTGTCCACCGCGGTCTACAATTGCACCCTTTGGTATAACCAGGCCTTCTACCTCTTCACTCACGAGGGAAACCCGTGTGCTTCGAAGGGCATAAACTTGTGCAATGGGCTGTTGAATTCTCAAAATTAGCACACCCATAGAGCCGCTGGCAAAGGTCTCTTGCACCCGGCCCTCAACGCGCTCTCCGTTGATCAAGATATCGATTTTCGACTCCTTGTCGTAGAGATCAAAATCTTTTTGAGCGATTTGGCAGGCCAAATACCATCGGTCTTGTGTAATAATCTTAAAAATTGGCTCGTTAAAGGCCACTGGAGCCTCGCCTGCAGTTACGAGTGGAATATCTTTATCGAACAACTGCACAAAGTCGATTTGGTAGCGATTGTCGAAAGTCACGCTTTCTTCAAAGCCATCGACGCTGAGGCTTATTGTTCCAGCTTCAACAGATGATATTGCCAGCTGTGAACCCACTGTAGCAGATACATCCCCAACTTGCGCCACCTTTTTTGCCTGTAGGTAAAAGGCGTTCTCGCTCGTTTCGGCTTGTAAGCGGCTTAAGCGCTCTAATTTAAATTCGAGCTCGCGCTTCATGTTTTCTGCTTCGCTGTAGCGTCCACGTCTGAGGGCATCTACCATAGCTTGGTAAATAGCCTGAGCTTCGCCTTTTAGAACATCTTCATCTACCAAAAGGCCCTTGCTGCCCTTTAGGGGCATGTCTACGTGATCGGGAATTTCTGCCCCATCCACAACCTCTAGAACGCCTACAATGTCGTTGCGTTTAACGCGCTGCCCATCTTTTGCAGTGGGTTTAAACACACCGGGATTGCTCGTTGTAACCACCATTTCATCGCGCAGCAGCACCGCTGCATGCTCAGTTGTAAGTGGGATTGTGGTAAATCTGAGCTGAAACATATCTGTTGGT
The DNA here is from genome assembly GCA_937958285.1 of uncultured Fusibacter sp. Classification (GTDB taxonomy): domain Bacteria; phylum Bacillota; class Clostridia; order Peptostreptococcales; family Acidaminobacteraceae; genus QQWI01. The sequence continues at coordinate 1,842 of CALFXQ010000351.1, forward strand.
GGCTTGAAGACGAGGTAAACCCCATAACCAACAGCAAACAAGAGTAGAACCACCATCACTAGGCGGTTCATAAACTTTTTCCAATTCACGCTGGACTTGTTTTTCTGCCGTGCTTTGGTCTTGGTGGTACTTGCTTGATTAGGCTTTAGTTTGGGCGGCATTTAAGACTCCAAATACGCATCGCGCACAACAAAACGGCATCGTGATGCCACTAAAAAATTCTGCCGTACTTTGTTACGACAGTGAGCTTTTGTATACTGCTGACTTGAATTTCGACAATCTCATCTTGCACAGTGACTAAACACAACACATTGGATGTTTTTTTAGCACCTAGAACCACACCGCGAAGGGAGTGATTGTCTTTGAGTCTCAGGCGAATCTCATCGCCCATAATCAGTTTATTGCGCCCCAATTTAAAAATCTTGAGGTCGAGTTCATCTAGAAATCTTTGTGTTACCACTTTGCTCTTGATTACCACTTGTTGCCGCATTAAATCGTATTTTTCACGCATCACTGCAATTAGGTAACCACAAAACGAGACGCAAAGCAGTGTTATAAGTATTGCTATCCACGTTTGCATATCAAAACCTCGCAAAAAAGTCAAGGCTTGCGCCTTGACTTATTATATCTTAAATTACTCGAATTGAAAAGTGATGGCGAAAAACAGATGCCGAGAACCTTAATTTTCCCACATTTCTTCTGACACAGCGCCTTCTACCTCGTGGCGCTTTTGTCTGAGCATTAGGGCCATGACAGCTTCTTTAGGATCGAAGCCCTCGTACAGAACGCGGTAGAGGTTTTCTACGATTGGCATTTCCACTTGGTAGTGCTTCATCAATTGAAAGGCCGCCTTAACCGTTGCCACACCTTCTATGGCCATGCCTATTTCTTCATGGGCCTCGGCCATGGTATGGCCCTTGCCAATCATAACACCACATCGACGGTTTCTAGAATGTTGACTCGTGCAGGTGACGATCAAATCGCCGATCCCCGCCAGGCCATCGAAGGTTTGTGGCATAGCGCCCATTGATATGCCCAATCTTTTAATCTCGGCGATGCCCCTCGTAATCAAGGCGGCTATTGCATTGTCTCCATAGCCCATGCCATCACAAACCCCTGCACCCACTGCAATAATGTTCTTTAAGGCACCGCTCAACTCGACTCCCAATACATCGGGGTGCGCATAAACGCGAAGATACGAGGTCATAAAGAGATCTTGAATGGTTTCGCTGAGTTCCCGGCTTCGCGCTGCAGCCACCAGGGTGGTTGGCATTTTGAGAACCACCTCTTCTGCATGAGATGGACCCGACAGCACCGTGTACACATGATTTGGATAAAGAGCCGAAAAAATTTCTTCTATTCTTGCCTCAGAGCCAATTTCGATGCCCTTGGCCACGTTGATAATTACGCAATTAGCGCTTAAAGCGGGTGTGCCACAATCGAGAATCGCCTGTCTAATGCCCTGGGTGGGAATGGCATTGACGAGATAATCGATATCCGACATCACTTCAGCCATATCCGTTGTAAAGGACACGTCGCCAACGAGCTTAAAGTTGTTTAAAAAGCCTGGATTAATGCCCGTTTCTGAAAGTGCCTTTACCTCTTTTGCTTCTCTTCCCCACATTGCCACCTGGTGACCATTTTCTAGTAGCACACTGGCAATGCCTATTGCCCAGCTACCAGTACTTAGAATGCCAATCTTAGCCATATTGCACCTCTTTACTTGTAAATAGATTATATTTGACTTGCCTTTTGTCTGGTCTGCATGACGATTGGCGACCCGTCGAAGTTAAAGTTCTTGCGAATGTGATTTTCTAAGTAGCGCATATAAGAGAAATGTGCGAGCTCTGAATCGTTCACAAACACGACAAAAGTAGGCGGCTTTACACCTACCTGAGTGAGGTAGTAGATCTTTAAGCGCTTGCCTTTATCCGAAGGCGGCTGGTGCATTAATATTGCCTCTGAAATAATATCGTTGAGGGTACCTGTAGGCACGCGAAGCGCAGCCTGATTGTGCACGTAATTCACCATTTCGATGACTCTAGAAAGGCGCTGTCCCGTTTTTACCGAAATAAACTCTACAGGTGCATAGTGCATATACGCCAATTCTTCGCGTACCACCTTTGTAAACTCCGTATAGGTGTGATTGTCCTTTTGAAGCAGATCCCACTTGTTAACTAAGATTACAATGGCCTTGCCCGCTTCGTGGGCATAGCCTGCCACGCGCTTGTCTTGCTCGGTGATGCCCTCGTTGGCATCGATTAAAAGCAGACATACATCGGCGCGCTCTATGGCGGTTAACGCTCTGAGAACAGAGTACTTTTCCACATCGTCGTCGACTTTTGCCTTTCTGCGAATCCCCGCAGTATCGATGAGTACGTATTGTTGCCCATCTTTCTCGAAAGGGGTGTCGATCGCCTCGCGGGTGGTACCCGCAATGGGGCTCACAATCACGCGCTCTTCGCCTAAAATGGCGTTGACCAAAGACGATTTACCTGCATTTGGTTTTCCGATTACGGCAACTTTAATGACATCCTCTTTATAATCTTCAAAGGTCTGATCTTTAAAATGTCCGACAATCTCATCGAGTAAATCCCCTAAATTGAGGCCATTCACAGAAGATATGGCAATGGGCTCACCAAAGCCTAGGGTATAGTAATCGTAAAAATGCGCGGGCATTCTTGCAGTATCTATTTTGTTGGCCACCAAAATAATTGGCTTCTTTGACCGTCTTAGCATATCTGCAACTTCTTCATCTGCAGATGTGAGTTCTGCCCTACCGTCGATCATAAAGAGTATGACGTCGGCGTGATCTATGGCAACCATAGCTTGTTGGCGCATTTGGGAGAGAATCACGTCTTGTGAATTTGGCTCAATACCACCGGTATCGATCATGGTGAAATTATAGCCCAACCATTCCACATCTGTGTATATGCGATCGCGGGTTACCCCCGGTGTGTCTTCGACGATGGAAATACGCTTTCCGGATATTCTGTTGAAAAACGTGGATTTACCCACGTTAGGGCGCCCAACTACTGCGACGATTGGCTTTCTCATGTTACCTCCTAAATAGTGCATTCACTAGACTTTCTCCAGCAACTGCCACAAACTCGACCGGCACCCCTAAAGCTTCTCGCACAGCTTCTGGTGTCCAATCATCTAAAAATACCCGATCTGTATTTAACATAACCTCTGGCAATAGCACGCGACTAACCATCGGTGCGCCTTGGCGCTTTAAATCATCTATAACTTGTTTGAGCTTTTCAACCACGTCTAATCCTGTTAGTAAACCAGCTACCGTAATGGAATCGCCAAAGAAATGATTGTCGATTGCCACAACATATGCGGTCAATGTTGGTTCTAGTGCACTAGCCTCTTCGGCGGCCCACTTTATCATTGAATATGCAGCGGTGCTCGTGCCTATCACTACGTGTTCTGAGTGAAGAGTCTTTTGACTTTGATAAGACAAAGCAAGTGTTTTAAGGGCTGCGATGTACCCCTCTTTGAAGTTTCTCAACAGTCCAACGCCATTTTCTATTTGAACGTATCCCTCGTACTGATCTGCCTCTGGAATGGGCAACTGCGCCTTGAGATAAAACTCATCGGCCGCAAAGACAAAACGCGTTCCAATGCGCTCTAACAGCCTGTCTTGCCACTGGTGAATTTTCTTTAACACACGCTGTGCAATCTCTTGATCTACTGGTTTTGCATGGTAGAGACCTTCTCGAAATTTGGTGAGGCCAATGGGTACAACTGCCATCGAGAACATGTAGGGGTACAAATGGCTGAGCTGTTCGATGGTTTCATCGAGCGCCGCTTCGTCATTTAAGCCAGGTACTAAAACCACTTGACCATTCATCTCGATGCCCGCCTCTTTTAGGCGTATCAAGCGTTCTAAAATATTACCTGCATGCCGATTGCCCAGCATTTCCACCCTTAATTCAGGATCGATAGTGTGCACCGACACGTTAATGGGGCTAATGCGATATTCGATAAGGCGATTAAACGTCGCTTCATTCATATTGGTCAAGGTCACAAAGTTTCCCATTAAAAAGGACAATCGAGAGTCGTCGTCCTTGAAGTACAAGGTGCTTCGCATACCTTTTGGCAACTGATCTATAAAGCAGAACACACACTGATTGCTGCAGCGCTGCGCCTGATCTAATATTGGATTGTCGAAATTGATCCCTAGTACTTCGTCGTAGGACTTTTCTATCTCTAAATCCCACTCCTGGCCGTCGGGTTTTTTTACCACCAACTCCATATAATCATCGTCCATAAAATACAGAAAATCCATAATGTCTACAATGGGTCTGCCGTTAATTGCCATCAACTGATCGCCTGCTTCTATGCCCAATTCTTCTGCAACGCTACCGGGATCAATACTCTTGATACGATTTTTCACGCAAACCTCCTCGCACTGACATAACCTATAAATTATACAGAAAAGGCCCTCTTGCGTCAAGTCTTGAAGCTTAACGCACCATTACGGCCATCATGCGCCCTGTTCTCGCTCCGTCTCTGCGGTGCGAAAAAAAGCGCACTTCATCTGAATAGGTGCAGAGCTGACTACATGTAATGTGGGCTTGTGCAACGCCTAAGCCTACAATGGTCTTTACGATGCACGTCACTAAATCTAGATGTGGACCATCGTCGCGTTGCAAAACCACTTCTTCACCAAAATACCCCGAAAAATCTACCGCCAAACTCTCAGAAACCCTATAGACTTCACCCGAGATACCAGGTCCGATCACCACGCGAATCGACTCCAAAACCGCACCTTCTTGCAGCATATGTGAAAGCAGCGCACCGCCAATTTCCTTTCGCACGCCCTGCCACCCCGCATGAGCCAACCCAATCACGCCACTGCTACAACACGTCATATAAATTGGGTAACAGTCCGCATGATAAGTAGACAATGCCACATTAGAAAAACGACTTACAAGGCCATCGGCCTCACCACACAGACCATCAAGCTCCCCATTATCTACAACAATGCCGTTGCCGTGCACCTGAGACACACGCAGCCAGCGCGTGGGATTACCGGCCAAATGTCTCAATCTCTTAAAATTTTCATCTACAGAATCTAAACAATCTCCCGTCGCACTGCCGAGATTTAGCGAAGCATAGGGGCCTGTGCTAACGCCACCTAAGCGCGTTGAAAAAAAAGCCTGTGCAGTTGACGGCTGCAAGGCTTTACCAAAATCCACAACAGCGTTGCCGTAGCGGTTATTATTCATATTTGTTTTTCCTTCATTAGCTTGGTCAATTCATCGATAAAGGTATTGATGTCTTTAAACTGGCGATAAACAGATGCAAATCGCACATATGCCACTTCATCGAGTCGTTTGAGCTGGGCCATAATTTGAGACCCAATAAATTGTGTTTCCACCTCTTTTAGCAGCGAGTTGTTGAGATCGCGTTCGATTTCGTCGACAATGCGTTCCATACTCTCCATAGAAACTGGGCGCTTCTCGCAAGCGCGAATAAGACCATTCATAATTTTACTTCTGTTGAAGGCCTCTCTGTTACCATCTTTTTTAACCACTACAAGGGGGACTTCTTCTACTTTTTCGTAAGTGGTAAAGCGGTTCTTGCAGACGCCACACTCGCGACGCCTTCTGATGGCATGGCCGTCATCTGTAGGGCGCGAATCAATTACTTTTGAATCGTCTTCTGCACAAAAGGGACACTTCATGTACGCCTCCGATTAGCTGCCTATAAAGTATAAAAGCACGATGAAACACCACTCTCATTATAACTGAAATACATTTGATTAAAAACCCTCAAATCGCT
>CALFXQ010000352.1 GCA_937958285.1 uncultured Fusibacter sp.
TGAATCAAAGACTATACGAAATGGCCACAAGAGATCGCTTAACCGGCACCTACAACAGGTCCTATTTCATCGAGTACATCGACCACCGCTTAGCAGAACTCAATCGCAACCCCGAGGTGTTCTCTGCCTTGCTTATCGATATCGATCACTTTAAAATGGTTAACGACGATTTTGGCCATTTAAAAGGTGACAAGGTACTGTATCTCGTGGCCGAAGGTCTAGGCGAAACCATCCGCGAGAGCGATGTGCTCTGTAGGTGGGGCGGGGAAGAGTTTGTTGTCCTATTGCCTCACACAACGGTGTCACAAGCGGCATTGGTCGCAGAAAAGCTAAGGTCTAAAGTCTGCAATATCGATTTTGGCCTTGGAAAGGCGCTTACAGTCAGTATCGGCGTTACAGATTTTCAAACTGGCGACACCAGAGATGCCATGTTTAAACGACTCGACAACTCCCTCTATCTCGCTAAACTTACTGGAAGAAATAAGGTCGTTGTCGATGAGGAACTTCAGATAGTCAGAAGTGGCCTTCCCATTAGCATTGAATGGGGTCCTTTTTTTAGAAGTGGCCATACTGGCGTCGATCAAGATCACGAAGCACTTATCAGTCTCTCGAATGAAATCGTGGTTAACTGTTTTAAAGAAGACAATCATCCACGCATTATCGCCTTATTCGAACAGTTGCTCGCAGAAACAAAGCGTCACTTTCTCAACGAAGAGTCCATACTCGCCCGTTTCGATTACGCGAAGTTGGATGAACACAAGAAGATTCATTCCGACTTGCTAGAAAAAACAGCGACCCTTCACAGAAATTTTTCGGATGGCAAAGTGACCCATCTAAATCTAGCGAAGTACTTGATTCAAGATGTGGTGGTTGGCCATATTGTAAAAAGCGACTTTGAATTTTACGATACGCTGCGAGGTATCGGTTAAAGATGGCTAGACGCACACAAAGACAAAAGTCAAAATCCCTATACTATGTGGCTTTTTTAAGCCTTGTGCTTGTCGCACTTTCGCCCTTTGCCCCCGACGAATTGTCACTGCCAAAGCAAACAGAAATCTCCTTTGAAGGCTATACGCTTTTAGAAGTCGATGGTGGAAACCTCTCTGGTAAGAGAGCGCCGAATGTGGTGGTAGACATCGGCTTTGGCGACCGAGAGTACTGGGCATTTACCGACGCTTATGGGCAATTGGTTCGGGTTTATGCACACAGTATCGAGCTTCAAAACGAAAAAAAAGAGCCCGTCAATGCAAACGGGCGCTATTACGATGATGAAGCAGCGGTGCCTGGCACCGAGAGGAGAACATACGATCAAGGTCATGTGATAGCAGATTCATTGGGCGGTGTTGCCAATGCGTATAACATCACCCCTCAAAACAGCGAGCTAAATCGAAATGGCGACCAGGCCTATATGGAAAAAGTGATTCGCGATGCAGGTGGTTGCCGAGAATTTGAGGCCATCATCACTTATCCAAATACAAAGACGCAAATCCCAAGCCATTACCAATTTACCTATTATCTTAAAGGACAAAAAATAGTCGATGCCTTTAAAAACGCCGTTCCCAATCCTTAATGTTTATTGTTGACTTGTTCTTTAACTGAAGCGTGTTGAAGTAGCGATGCGACAGCTTTGTGGTATGTGCCCAAGTCTTGGCTCTGCTGCATGGCGACATAAGCCGTGCGCGGTGCATCTAGTGCCAGAAACATATAGTGCCATACTTCTTTCATCTTAGAGAGCACCTTGTGCGGCGCCTTTAAGTATTGGCACTGAAGGTCTAATAAGCACTGGTGAAACCTTTGGTAATCGTCGAGGGTCACCTGTCGGTGGGGTAGAGTCAATACCTCAGACAGGGCGGGGTTCATCAGAAAACCGCGACCGATCATCACGCCTTTAATGCCACTGCCATATGCGTCTACAATGCCCTTATAGTCCTCTAATGAACGCACGTCTCCGTTGTAATAGGTGACGTGTTTGCTTTTTTTAAGGGCTTCCTCGAAGGCGTTGTAGTTGGGGGCGTTGTTGTACATATCCGTTTGCACTCTGGGATGGATGATGAGTTCAGATATGGGATAGTCGTTATAAATGTCTAAGATCCCCTCAAATTCCTCGGGAGCATAGCGTCCAATACGTGTCTTAACGGAGATATTTACCTTGGGAGATGCGAAAATGGCCTCAAAGAAGCGTCGTAAACCATCTGTATCCGCTAAAAATCCCGAGCCACGGCCACCCGCTACAACTGTTTTTGAAGGACATCCTAAATTCAGGTTGATTTCTGAATAGCCAAATGCCGAGATCTTCTTGGCTGTGTTGTTAAAGTCAGAGGCGTTATTTGTGAGAATTTGTGGAATTAAGGTATAACGCATATTGTTTTTAGGCAGTATGTCTTGGAGGTCCTTTTCCATAAAGCCCTTTGTTTGATCGGCGACGATAAAGGGCGCAAAATACCTGTGCACACCCGTAAAACATGCGGCATGGGCATTTCTGTAGACGTGATTGACAATACCTTCCATTGGGGCAAATTCTATATGCATGTTTTACCTTTCCATTTCGCATTAAATTAGTTGAGTAAACTCAGTAAAAACCCGAGAAACAAGAAGCCGAGTGTCATTGCGGCAATAAATCCCATTACCCTTACATAGCTTCCCATGCCATCCGGATAGGGCAGGTTTGGTCTCAAAAACCAGTAGGGGTAATAATCGAAAAAATGTCCATATATGAGCCAAAAAAGACTATATACAAGAGGGTAGGCAATCCATAGCATAGGCGATTGACCCTTTGACTCCATGAAAAACAAGGCGAAAAAAAACAGAAGCGGGGCGAGGGTATGGGTCAGTTGATTGCTAATCCATTTAAGTCCAGATGGTTTATAAAACTTGGAAATCATGCTGTGAAAGATGATTCCCGTAACGAGCATCCAGAGAATGGATGCTTTTATCAGTTGAAGGGCAAAAGAACTCGGGGCCATTAGATATAGAAGTGCCGCCAAGCCCGCAATTAGATTCGACTGAATGGTGAAATACTGCAAAAGCCTTAAGGGTTTGTCGTGGGTGGCCATTTCTAAGATTACGCCAAAAATTGCGCTAATGGCTGCTGAAGTTAGTATGAGGTTCATTAGATTTTCCTTATCTACTCTGGTATTCGCTTGATCAAAATGCGATAATACCTTTATGGAATGAATAAGAAGAGCTTCGTCTAGTTGCTGCAAAGTCGACAAAGCTCTTCAACATGGATGGTCTACAAGATGCCCAATTGCTGTTTTATGTCTGGCAGTAATTCGAAGTACATTTCAATAAAGGCCACCGGATCCTCTTGAGACATCAATACGGGGTTATTGTAAAAACTATTCCAGAAGCTGAGGTTAATCGCCTCTACCGCTTCGCTTTCTCTTGCGAATTTCATTCTAAAAGCAAGGGCTTTATTGACCTGATACCAAGACCAAATATACCCTTTATATGTATTGTAGTGATCCACACCTAGGTGGCGCTTGACCTTAACTTTATCTAGCTTTGGCTTAACACACGCCTGTAGCTGAAGGGTGTAGTGAAAGTCGTCGCTATCGTAGACGCGTGCAAGGGGAAACAATCTACAAATATCTGGCCTTGCCCCGTGGACCGAACATCTGCCGGCATCATTTAAGAAACTACAGCGATTGTCTTCACCCACTGTTTTTAAGTGTGGCTGGGAGAGCTTTTGATCTACAGTAAAAACGACATGTTCTTTACAAAGTTCGGCAAGTGAAAGCTTTGTATCTTTCAGCAGTTGATAGATGTCGTAGGGACTAAGACTCACATAGTCACTTACACCGGTACAGCAGGCGTGACAGTTTTCGCAGCCACTGGGATCGGCCTTTACCATATCGCCAATTGCGTACTCGTGCCCATCTGTCAAAAGATCGAGATTGTCAACGGTTTTCATGATTCCTCCTGATAGTCAGCAATAAACAACATAACACTCATTATAATACCATGAAATCGGCATTATTAAACACCTTCGCTTAAATACATTGCAGTGCGTTCAATGTGCGCATCATTAGAGGAGATGATTATGATAAAAAAACTCACCTTAGGCAATTATCCAACACCAATCTTTGACATTTCGCATGTCGTGGCTACACAAAGCCCGTCAAAAAAACTCTGGATCAAGCGCGAGGACTATTCGGGTATCGAACTTTCTGGCAATAAGACTAGAAAGCTACAATACGCCCTTGCAGAGGCAAAAGCAATGGGGGCAGATGTGGTCATTACCGCAGGCGCTATTCAATCCAATCACTGCCGTGCAACGGTAGCGGCGTGTCGCAGCATCGGCATCAAACCTCACATTATGCTCTTTGGAGAAGCCGGTAAAGCAGAAGGAGGCAATCTGCTTATCGACACCTTATTAGGCTCAGAAATTACCTATGTGAATCCCCAAGAATACGCCAATTATTTATCCATCATGGAAGGTATCGCCTTTGACTATAAACAAATGGGATTAAAGGCTTATTTAATTCCCATAGGGGCCAGCAATGGCATAGGAAATTTTGGCTACGTGGATACCTACTCAGAAATTCTCCAGTGGTGCGAGCAAGCATGTGAACAACTAGATGCCATCGTCTGCGGCGTGGGCTCCGGGGGAACCTACGCAGGACTTTGGTTGGGTCAATATTTATTAAAAGGCGAGGCTGCCTTTAAAGACACGAAAATCGTTGGCATCAGTGTGAGCGCCGACGCCCAAACCTTTAAGGCAAAAGTACTTGCCATTCTAGAGGAGACTTTGGCCTATCGCGACCTTCTGTTAGCCCTAAATCCAGACTTTTCAGCTGAACAAATGTTTAAGGTGGCAAATGAAACCATCACCATTGTCGATGGCTACCAAGGTGAGGGGTATGCCATTCCCTACGAGGCTTGTGATAGGCGCATTAAGTGGTTTGCAGCGCAAACGGGCATTGTACTAGATTCTGTTTATACCGGCAAGGCCTTCCACGGCATGATGTGCACCCTAGAGAGCGAACTCCCTAAAGCCATCCACCAGTTGGGCAACAGCGTTCTCTTTATACACACTGGCGGCTTATTTGGCATGTTTGGACAGAAATCGCGAGGTGGCGCATGATTGGCGAAAATCTTTCCATTAGACCTGCCACTCAAACCGATGTAGAAGCCCTTTTAACATGGTGGAACGACGGGGCCGTTATGGCCCATGCAGGCTTTCCACAAGGCCTCCACTTAAGCGCCAATCAGGTAGAGGCTACCGTTGACGCCTTTCAAAACGCCATCGATTGCGATGGTAGTCGCAGGGCAATGCTCTATATTTTAGAAGTCGATGGCCTTGCGGTTGGCGAAATGAATTATCGGCGTTTAAAGGAGGATCTCACCACCTTCGAAATTGGCATCAAGATTTGCAATAGCAACTATCAAGGTGGCGGCAGAGGGACTTGCTATCTGATGATGCTACTAGGCGAGCTATTTATTTATCAGAATGCGGCGCGCGTGGTATTAGACACAAAAAAAGACAATTTAAGGGCGCAAAAGGTCTACGAAAAAATCGGTTTTTCTAGAGTTGCAGTGCAACAGGAGGCTATTGAATATGCCCTAAGCCTGGAAAATTGGCTGAATCTACACCCTTTATCCGTCACTAAAGATCAGATTAAACACTTTCTCATGCAACATCACGCCATGACAAAGCATCGGCCTTACGTGGGTAAATCTGGCCTTATGGCCTATCTCGATAAAGTGGGCTGTATTCAGTTTGACCCAATAGATATGTGCGGAAAAAGCCCAGAGCTCACCGTGCATGCCCATATTGATGGCATCGACAAAGCCCAGTACTACGAGATGCTCTACAAAGACAGGGTGCTCCTCGATTACTTCGACAAAAATTTATGTGTGTTGCCTCTTGGCAACTGGCCTGCACTGCATCCTGAGCGGCAAAGATACCTTGAGCTTTCAGGCATAAGATCAGGGGAGCAAACAAAGTCACAAGAAGCCGAGAGGCACGTGCTCGAGTGGATCCATCGCCACGGTGCCACCTCTTCTAAAGACCTGAGCCTAGACGAAAAGGTAGATTGGTATTGGGGACCTACGCGCTTATCGCGAGCAACTCTCGAACGCCTCTATTTTGAAGGCAAGCTCATTATTCATCACAAAAATGGCACGAATAAGTATTATGCCTTGGCCGAAGATTATATCCCAAAAGCCCTACGGTTAGCGCCATCGCCCTTTAGTGACATGGCTGACTATCACAATTACATGGTGCATCGCCGCATTCGCGCCATTGGGATGCTTCGCAATAAGCAATCCGATGGATTTTTAGGCATTATTGGGTTTAAAGCCAGCCATCGCAGTGCCACTTTTAAAGCCCTACACGCATCGCAAAAGATCATTCCCCTAGCAGTGGAAGGAATTAGTGAGGTCTGTTACATTGCCACTGAAGATTGGCCGAGTCTGAAAGCTGTGCTTTTGCAAACGCCAGCTCAAAGCGACAGGCTGTATTTTATTGCACCTCTCGATGCCATGATTTGGGATAGAAAGCTTATAGCACAACTTTGGGACTTCAACTATAAATGGGAAATATACACGCCTAAGTCTGAGCGTCAGTTCGGCTATTATGTGCTGCCGATGGTTTATCAAGGCAATTTTATTGGCCGTATAGAACTCGATTACCACAAAGGCACTAAAAAAGTAGAAGTGCTCAACCGGTGGTTAGAGCCATGGTTTAGCGAAAAAATCAAGTCAAAGTCCTTTAAAAAGCAGTTTGAAAACGCCTTGAACCTTGCAATAAAAGCACTTGAGCACTTTCACGGCTAAAAAAAGCCCTAGAGATTATTTGCATCTCTAGAGCGCTTTTTAATAGTCAAAACTAATGAGATTGTGCCTCAATGCCCCGCTCTTTTCTATAGAAGAGAAGTCCAGATAGAATGACGAGTACTGAAATCAACAAGTAAAGGCCTACGCTTGGATTGGTTATGCCGCCATAAAGAATGATCAGAGCACCAGCCATAGCACAAAGAGGCAGAACAAATCGCTTCACAATACCCAAATCATTAAAGGTGCGCATATACCACACATATAAGAACACATAAAGCCCGTAAATTAATACAATCGGAATTTCATCTAAACCGATGTAGCGACCGAAGGTGTTGTTTAGGCTGCAGTACCAGAGTATCACGTACACGGCTGAACACACCGCAGAAAACAACACTGAAAATGTGGGCATATTATAGGTGTCATGCACGCGTTTCATCAATTGAGGGAAGGGGCCTTGGTTTCTAAGGGCAAGTGAATAGGGAATGCGAATGACTGATAGCACGAGGCCATTGAGTGTGCCTAGGCAAGAAACCACTACAAACATGGTGAGTACAGTAGATGCAATTGGCCCAAAGAGTTGTGCTGTAGCTAGACGCACGGCATTATCGCCCTCTGACACAATTGTATCTGTCGGCAACACACTGGCAATGCCCAAGAAGTAAAGCACATACACTAAAAAGACAGCGAAAGTCCCTATAATTAGCGCTTTTGGCAAATTGCGTTTTGAATCGCGAATTTCGCTATTAATGGTTACAGCGGCAATCCAACCTTCATAGGCAAATGCCGTTGCCACCACTGCAGCTGCTAAAGTGCCACTAGAAGACCCTACACTAGAAGCAGCCGATTGAAAGTTCGACATAGAAACGCCGTTTACAAGTCCCGTTATAGTACCCACAATTGCTACAAGCGATAAGGGAATAAGCTTAATCACCGTTGTACCCACTTGTAATTTTCCCGCGAGTATAGGGGAGAAATAGTTGATAAGGTATGTCATTAAAAGATAGCAAGTCGTGAGGACCCAAGTCATTGGAGCATTTGTGGGATTATCGCTGCCAAATAAAATCATGGTGTACAGCGAGGCCACCCATGCTAAAATCGCTGAAAGCGGCGCGTAATACAGCACGCCTTTAAACCACCCAACAAGATAGCCAAACTTTTGACCATAGGCCATTTCTGAGTAATCGACTATGCCGTTTGACTTTTCGATGCGCTGTGCAAACTCGGCAAAGACTAGTGCGCCAAAAATCATGGCAAATGCACCAATACCCCAAGCACAAAGGGCAATAATCAAGTTGCCATTGGTCATTTTCAATACATCGTCTGCTTTAAAAAACACGCCTGAGCCTATCACCACACCCACTACCATGGCGATTGCGGTGGCTAAGCCGTATTTCTTTTCTAGTGTACTGCCCATAACGTCTCCTTTCATACATATACACAAATTTGTGCATAAAAAAAGTTTTTTACATTCGTGAAACGCTGATTTATATTGGCTCAAGTGCATAAATTGCATAAACACTGATTTATCAACACTTTCACTGATGTTGTTTGTGGTATGAGTTGTATTGTAGCGATTTTAAACACATATG
>CALFXQ010000353.1 GCA_937958285.1 uncultured Fusibacter sp.
AGAAGGGAACTATCAAGGTCCGTGGTAAAGAGGTGGCCATTGATAGCCCTCATGTGGCGAATGAATTGAAAATCGGCATGGTGCATCAGCACTTTAAATTAGTAGATAACTTTACAGTGACCGAGAATATTATATTGGGTCTTGAGCCAAAAAAATCATTTGGACGTATCGATATTGCAAAAGCGGCGGAACGCGTTAAGTCAATTTCTGAAAAGTACGGCATGTCGGTAGATCCACACGCCAAGATTGAAGATATTTCAGTGGGCATGCAACAGCGAGTTGAGATACTGAAGATGCTCTATCGTGAAGCCGATATCCTAATCTTCGATGAACCTACTGCAGTATTAACACCTCAAGAGATTGAAGACCTGATGAAAATCATGAAGCAGTTTTCAAGTGAAGGAAAGTCTATTATCTTAATTACTCACAAGCTCAAAGAAATAAAAGCAGTGGCAGATCAATGTACTGTATTGAGAAGAGGCAAGAAAATAGGCACGGTAAAAGTAGAAGATGTAAACGTTAAACAGCTAGCAGAAATGATGGTTGGACGCGAAGTTGAGTTTACTGTAGATAAAGCAAATCAAGAGCCTGGTGCCTCAGTCCTGACAATCGAAGGGTTGAATGTAAAGAATGCCAGAGGCATTTATGCCATCAAAGACCTAAGCCTCGAGGTTCGCGCAGGTGAAATTCTAGGCGTTGCAGGTATAGATGGCAATGGTCAAACAGAGCTAATCGAAGCTATTACAGGACTAAAGGGCATTGAATCGGGACGCATACAATTAAACGGAAAAGATCTAGCATCCTCTTCCGTTCGAAATCGCACTGAAGCGGGCATTGGGCATATCCCCGAAGATAGACATAAACACGGTTTGGTCTTAGATTTTAGACTCGACGAAAACATCGTATTGCAAACATATTATCAAGCGCCTTATTCTCAAAACGGCATACTCAATCAAGAGGCGATTGCAAAAAAGGCTGAGCAACTTATAAGTGAGTTCGACGTGCGTTCGGGGCAAGGTGGCATAACCAAAGTGCGCTCTATGTCTGGTGGCAATCAGCAAAAGGCAATTGTCGGTCGAGAAATTGATCGTCAGCCCGATTTACTCATTGCAGCACAACCCACACGTGGTCTTGATGTAGGTGCAATAGAGTATATCCATCGCCGAATTGTTCAAGAGCGAGATAACGGAAAAGCTGTTCTTCTCGTATCTTTAGAACTCGATGAAGTATTAAATGTCTCAGATCGCATCGCCGTTATTTACGAAGGTGAGATTGTTGGCTTAGTCAATGCGAAAGAAACAAACGAAAACGAACTTGGCCTGATGATGTCTGGATCTAAGAGAGTAGGAGTTGCAAATGCGTAAATGGATCGACTATATAACAGATGAGAAGCGCTTTAGTGTTATGGTGCCGATTATTGCCGTTTTAGGTGCGTTTTTATTCGGAACGATAATCATGCTAATAACGGGAACTAACCCCCTAGATGCATTTAAGGCGATTATAAGGGCAACTACAGGTATGAATCTGGAACGCATAGGTACAGACAAGTTCTTTAATCCTCGACTTATCGGCGAGTTTTTAACAGCTGTAATGCCTATAGCATTAACCGGTTTGTCTGTTGCGTTTGCATTTAGAACAGGGCTGTTTAATATTGGCGCTGAGGGCCAATTAATAGTAGGCGCCATGGCAGCAACAGTAACGAGCATTATTGTAAAGTTACCAGCCTTGATTCACTTGCCACTTGTAATTCTCTCGGCAATTGTTGCAGGCGGATTATGGGGATTAATACCAGGTTTTTTAAAGGCGAAATTCAGGGTTCACGAAGTAGTTGTCACCATCATGATGAACTATGCAGCGCTTTATATGTCAAATTATGTACTCCAGCAGCTCCCTGGTAGCGATAGTGTAAAAACTGTGCCATCACATGCTTCTGGAACACTTCAAAGTGAGTTCTTGTCAAATCTAACAAATGGCTCGCGTTTACATTGGGGGTTCATCCTCGTTATTTTGGCAATCATCACATTTTGGTTTATCATCGAAAAGACTACTTTTGGCTATGAGCTTCGCGCAGTTGGTTTCAATAAAGAAGGCGCTAGATATGCGGGCATGAAAGTAGATCGTAACGTCATGTTATCTATGGGCATCGCCGGTGCATTTGCTGGACTCGCAGGCGCTATGATTTCTGTAGGCACCTTCAATTACGGCCGCGTCATTTCGGCGACGGAAGGTTATGGATTCGACGGTATTGCAGTGGCGCTACTCGGCGGCAACACCGCTTGGGGCACGGTATTTGGAGGCTTGCTCTTCGGGGGTCTAAAATCGTCTCAAGCACTTATGCAATCCAATCGCGTGCCTTTAGAAATTGCCATGATTATTTCCTCGCTTATGGTCCTATTCGTAGCGATGCAATATGGCATTAAAGAGTTGCTAAAACACATTAGAAAATCATCTCAAGCGAAAGGGGATAAATAGCATGAGCTCATACGATATTTTCTTTTCAATGCTGACCCTCACGCTTATCTACTCGACGCCAATTCTTGTTGCTGCTTTAGGTGGCCTACTGAGTGAGCGCAGCGGTGTTGTCAACATTGCCCTCGAGGGTCTTATGATGGTGGGAGGCTTTGTAGGCGCAACGGTTACCGTTCTTTTAGAGCCCTACATTGCTGGTGCATTGACCCCATGGATTGGCGCATTGGCCGGCATGATTTTCGGGATGCTCTTTTCCACAATTCACGCCTATGTAAGCATTAACCTCAAGGCAGATCAGGTTATTTCCGGTACGGCAATCAATCTACTTGCAGGTGGTCTTACCATTTACTTTGCACAAATAATCTTTAACCAACAGCGTACAGAAACTTTTAGGTATGGCTTTATAAAAACGACTGTGCCTGTTTTGTCAGATATCCCTATTCTCGGACCAATCTTTTTTGAAAATATCTACACCACGGTATTTGTGGGCATTGTCCTAGTAGTTGCAGTGTGGTTCTTTGTCTATAAGACGCCATTTGGCATGCGTTTACGCGCAACTGGGGAGAACCCACAAGCGGTAGCTAGCATGGGCATAAGCGTGCTTAAAATGCGTTATTTCGGAGTGCTCTCTTCAGGTGCACTTGCGGGCCTTGCAGGCGCGATTATGGTTTTAACACAAGACACCCAGTATACGGGCATTAGTATTCACGGTACCGGCTTTATTGCACTTGCATCGCTGATCTTCGGAAAGTGGAATCCATGGGGCGTATTAGGCGCAAGTACCTTCTTCGCCTTCTCTCAAGTGTTCGCCTTATACGCCAACAACTTTGCGTGGACTCAGGGTCTACCCTTAGAGTTTTTCAAGGCGTTGCCGTATATCTTTACAATTGTAGCGCTCGTGGTATTTAGCGGCAAAGCTGTTGGTCCAAAAGCAGCTGGCGAAATATACGATGTCGGTAAACGATAGTTCAATCTTTCAAAGGTTTTTAGGAGTTATACACGTCAAGAAATTTGATGTGTATAGCTCTTTTTTATATCTTGGGAATAGGTTTGCCAAGTTAATCGTTTGTCAAGACTTTAATACCTGATTGACTATGATATAATGTTAAGGTAGCTGAGCGAATGTGTGTATCCAGTAAGGGGGGTGTGATCAAGTGAAAATGAACTTTCATCTGCAGTTAGAGCAGTCTCAAAAGCTGATCATGACGCCTGAACTACGTCAAGCAATAGAGATTCTTCAGTATAATGCCATAGAACTCAATCAATTTGTTCAAGAAGAACTCATGACAAACCCCGTTCTTGAGCTCACAGAACCCGATAGTAGCGTCACTGCAGATTTAGAAAAACTTCAAAGTCTCGCGGAACGCATCGATTGGAAACAAGTGGTCAGCGACGATGAGAAATTTAAAGCGACCTATCAAAAGCCAGAAGAGCACGAAGAATTCACAATGGACAATATGATAGCCGAAGAGGAATCCCTTCATGAACACTTGCTATTTCAACTTCAGTTCACGGTGCTATCGCAGCAAGAGAAGGCAATTGGTGAATACTTAATTCAAAATATCGACCATACGGGCTACTTGAGAATGGACTTCGAAGAAGTGCTTCAGCGCTTCAAAATCAACGAAGATACATTGGAAGATGTCATTCAGACTATCCAGACATTTGAGCCATTTGGCATAGGTGCTAGAGATCTTCAAGAGTGCTTACTTATACAAGTACAGATGCGCTGCATTGACCATCCCAATATTATTCCCCTGATTTCGAATCACCTCGATGATCTTGCGCACAATCGTCTAAAGCAGATTGCAAAGGCTTTAAGTGCTAGTGAGAATGCGATACAAGAGGCCGTCGACATCATAAGGCGATTAGATCCAAAACCAGGATTGAAATTTGCTACCCTTAGAGATGTGAAGTACATTGTGCCCGATGTGACAGTTCAGTATCACGAGGGTGCCTATGTCATCTTAGTAAACGAGTCTAGTGCACCGAAACTGCAAATCAGTGACTATTACAAGAGCCTTCTTAAAAATCAGCTTACAGAAGAGGCAACCGCCGACTATTTGCATCAGAAGCTCAATCAAGCTTTTAAGCTTATAAAGAGCATCGAGCAAAGAAGAAACACCATCTATCGCGTGGTAGAATCCATACTGAAACATCAAGCGGACTTTTTTCTAAAGGGGACTATGTATTTAAAGGTGTTAAACTTAAAGGATGTTGCAGAAGACATTGGCGTTCACGAGTCCACAGTAAGTCGAGCGGTAAGTGGCAAGTATATGCAATGCCCAAGAGGCATTTACGAAATAAAGTATTTCTTTCAAAGTGGCGTATCTAGTTCATTTGGCGAGGGAATTTCCTCAGAGAGCATAAAATCGATTATCAGAGAGCTTGTAGAAAAAGAAGACACTAAACACCCAGTGAGTGACCAGTATATCGCCAACGAAATCGACAAGGCTGGGATCAAAGTTTCCAGAAGAACAATAGCGAAGTACCGTGAAGAAATGCATATACCTGGATCTTCAAAGCGCAAACGCTACTAACTAACAGAGGCCAAAGTAACAATTTACTTTGGCCTCACGATTAAGTGAATAGAAATCGTTTTCACGCGATAAAACAGTATTTTTTCATTGCCCATTCATATGCGCATATGCTAAAATACTCATGGAGATTTTTTTTTCGTCCTTGGTGGGACATTTAATGCACACTAGGACAAAATTCGTCCCTAACCTGTGAGGTATCTGCATGGAATCCTTTAAAGAGTGTATTGCGCAACTGAGTCGGATTGTTCCCGAAATCAAACCGCTACTCACCTTGCGTTATCGAATTCTCTATTTAGTAGGCTACCTGCAGCCAATTGGCAGGCGCAATTTGTCTTTAAAGATTGGCATAACTGAGCGTATTATTCGCAAAGAAGCCACTGTGCTTAAAGAAGCGGGCTTTCTCGAATTCTCGTCAGATGGTATGACATTGACCAACGATGGCAAATGGATGCGAGATATGTTGGCTGACTATATCGGCACAACCGATGGTCTACGAGGCCTAGAGGCCAAATTGGCGGCAAAACTTCAAATCAGCCGAGTCATCATTGTACCCGACAACGATGAACTGCTCGATTTAAAGGAAATTGGCGACCAATGTGCACAAGTGCTCTTAGATTTGTTACCAGATATGCATGTGCTTGGCATAACCGGCGGGTCGACTGTTTTCGAAGTCACTCAGGCAATGGCTCAGATTCAAACAAAGCATCCTGATTTGGTCATTGTACCGGCAAGGGGTGGGGTTGGTGACGAAACAGAACACCAGGCAAATACACTCGCCGAAAAAATGGCTAAGAAGCTTAATTCACAATATCGTATGTTGTTTATTCCCGATTCACTTTCAGAGGCATCTATTCAGACGTTAAAGACAGAACCGGGCATACAGCAAACATTCGATTATATGCAAAAAATCGATACCCTTGTATTTGGAATTGGCCATGCTGAAACAATGGCGAGAAGACGCGGTCTACCCGAAGAACGCATTCGAAGTATTGTAGAGCACGGTGGTGTGGCAGAGTCCTTTGGCTACTACTTCAACATCGATGGGCAAATAGTGGACGAAATTAGCACCCTGGGCATTAACCTCGAAAAAGTTAAATCTTTAACGAGAGTAATTGCCGTCGCAGGGGGTAAAGATAAGTCCGAAGCGATCATTGCGGTCAGTAAATTGAATCCGCATTTGATATTAATTACCAACGAAAGCGTTGCAACGCAGATTATGACCGCATTAAGTGTGTCATAAGTTGATCTCAAGGAGGAAAGTTTCATGGCAACTAAAGTAGCGATTAATGGATTTGGTAGAATTGGTAAGTTGGCATTCAGAAAAATGTTTGGCAATCCAGCCTTCGACATTGTAGCAATTAACGATCTTACAAGCGCTGGCGACTTAGCTTACTTGCTCAAGTACGATACAGCTCAAGGCAACTACAAAGTCAACGAGATTTCTGCGACTGCAGATTCAATCATCGTAGATGGCAAAGCAATTAAAGTCTACGCACAGAGAGATGCAAATAACCTTCCTTGGGGAGAGCTTGGCGTCGATGTTGTTCTTGAGTGTACAGGTTTCTATGTATCTAAAGAAAAAGCTTCAGCGCACATTAACGCTGGTGCAAAAAAAGTAATCATCTCTGCACCTGCTACTGGCGACCTTAAAATGATCGTTTTCAACGTAAATGACGATATTCTTACTGCTGAAGATCAAATTATGTCTGCTGCATCTTGCACAACTAACTGCTTAGCGCCAGTTGCAAAAGTACTAAACGATAACTTTGGCTTGGTTCGTGGCTACATGACAACTGTTCATGCTTACACAAACGACCAAAACACATTAGATGCACCACACGATAAAGGTGTTGCAACGCGTCGCGCAAGAGCAGCTGCTGCGAATATCGTTCCAACAACTACTGGTGCAGCATCTGCAGTAGGTAAAGTTCTTCCAATGCTCAAAGGTCGTCTCGATGGTATCGCCCTTCGCGTGCCAACTATCACAGGCTCTGTTGTTGACCTTGTTGTTGAACTCGAGAAAAAGACATCAATCGAAGAAGTAAACGCAGCAATGAAAGCCGCTGCTAATGAGACGCTTGGCTACACTGAAGATCCTATTGCATCATCGGATGTTATTGGCTCTAGCTTTGGTTCATTATTTGATTCGCTTTCAACATCAATGATGGAAGTCGATGGCAAGCAACTCTTCAAAATTATCACTTGGTACGACAACGAAATGTCATATGTTTCTCAGTTCGTTCGTTTAGCTGAGAAAGTGGGCAAACTCTAATCTGTTTATTCTCATAAAACAGTAGATATAAGCCCTTTAAAGCAGTGTTCGAGGGTCTTCCGCAGGAAGGCCCTCAAGACCGCTGCTAGAGAGTATTAAAAGCTTAAATTGCCTAAAGATAGTGTCAAGGGCAAGAAGAGGATAAAGCTTGGTGTTTTAATCAGCATTGTCCTGTTTTGGCTCTTGAAATATTAAACAATCAACTGATTTATCAGGAGGACTTAGATGGCTAAGAAAAGTGTGACAGATCTTGTCGTAAAAGGTAAGAAAGTGCTTGTGCGTGTGGATTTTAACGTCCCAATGAAAGATGGCAAAATCACTAACGACAATCGCATTGTCGCGGCGCTACCTACATTAAATTATTTGTTAGAGAACGGTGCGAAAGTAGTTGCATTTTCACACCTAGGAAAAGTAAAAACAGAAGAAGATAAGCTTACAAAGAGTTTAAAACCTGTTGCAGAAAGACTTTCTGAGTTGTTGGGCAAACCAGTTACATTTGTCGCACAGACACGCGGTGAAGAACTAGAAGCTTCTATTTCGGCATTAAACGAAGGTGAGATCCTCCTATTTGAAAACACGCGTTTTGAAAAAGGCGAGTCTAAAAACGACGAAGCCCTAGGCGCATATTGGGCATCGCTAGGCGATGTGTTTGTCAATGATGCTTTTGGTACAGCACACAGAGCACATGCTTCAAACAGCGGTATTGCATCGCACTTAGAAACAGCTGCAGGTTTTCTTATGGAAAAGGAAATACAGTTTATTGGCGGCGTTGTAGATAATCCAGAGAGGCCCCTTGTGGCGATTTTGGGCGGTGCGAAAGTATCTGATAAGATTGGCGTTATCGAAAATCTAATCGAAAAGGCAGACAAAATTTTAATCGGCGGTGGCATGATGTTTACATTCATGAAGGCGCTCGATCAGAATATTGGAAAGTCGTTACTCGAAGAAGATAAAATTGAATTGGCAAAGTCTTTAATGGAAAAAGCCAAAGCAAAAGGTGTAGAATTGGTGTTGCCTGTAGATGTGGTTGCAGCAAAAGAATTTAAGAACGATACAGAGTTCCGCACAATTCCCGTCGATGCTCTCGAAGCAGACGAGATGGGATTAGATATTGGCGCTCAATCAGTTGCCCTCTTTACTCAGCAATTGCAAGGTGCAAAGACCGTCGTTTGGAATGGACCTATGGGCGTGTTCGAAATGCCAAACTTTGCCAAGGGTACAATCGGCGTTTGCGAAGCTATTGCAGCACTTAGCGGCGCACAGACAATTATCGGTGGTGGCGATTCAGCAGCTGCTGCAATCGATCTGGGCTATGCAGATAAGTTTACACATATCTCAACCGGTGGCGGTGCTTCACTTGAATACCTCGAAGGCAAAGTACTTCCTGGCGTTGAGTCAATTAGCGACAAATAAAAAGTTCAAGGAGATCCTATGAGAATCCCATTTATCGCAGGAAACTGGAAAATGCATAAAAGCATTTCAGAAGGTATTGCATTTATAGAGGCTGTAAAAAATGAAATTGCTGAGACAGAAGTAGAGGTAGCAGTTTGTGCGCCTTACATTATGCTCAAAGATTTAGTGGCCGCAGCTGAAGGCACAAAAGTAAAAATTGCAGCACAAAATATGCATTACGAAGATTTTGGCGCTTTTACGGGCGAAGTATCTGCTGCGATGCTCAAAGAGATTGGCGTTACTTATGTGGTCATTGGTCACTCGGAGCGTCGTCAGTATTTCAACGAGACAGACGAAACGGTCAACAAGAAGGTCATTAAAGCATTAAAAGAAGGTCTAGGTCCCATAATGTGCATCGGTGAACTTCTCGAAGAGCGCGAAGCGGGCATAGAGAATCGCGTAGTTAAAGCACAGCTCCTTAAAGGTCTAGAAGGCGTAAGTGCAGAAGATCTCGAAAAAGTTGTCCTAGCTTACGAACCTGTCTGGGCAATAGGAACTGGCAAAACAGCAAGCGCAGAAGATGCTAACAACATGATTGCGTTTATTCGTCAGACATTGAGAGAAGTTTATAACGATGAGGTTTCAGAAGAAGTGCGCATTCAATACGGCGGAAGCGTTAAACCATCTAATATCGAAGAAATTATGAATCAATCGGATATCGATGGCGCATTAGTCGGTGGCGCGTCACTTAAGGCTGAAGATTTTGTACAACTTGTAAACTTCTAAACGCCTTACTAGGAGCATATATGAAAAAACCAGTAGCACTTATTATATTAGATGGATGGGGATACTCAGAAAGAGTCGAAGGCAATGCAATTGCTGCGGCAAAGACGCCGAACTTCGATCGCTATATGGCCAAGTATCCCAATACCATTATTGCTGCCAGCGGTAGGGAGGTCGGCCTCCCCCCTGGTCAGATGGGCAACTCCGAGGTGGGACATCTTAACATCGGAGCGGGACGCATTGTGTACCAGCCACTTATGCGCATTACAAAGTCTATAGAAGATGGTGAGTTCTTTGAACTCGAGCCACTGAAAGCAGCAGTCGCATACGCAAAATCCAGCGGTAAAGCTCTGCATTTACTGGGACTTTTATCGGACGGCGGGGTGCATAGCCATATGGAGCACATTAAAGGGTGCTTGCAATTGGCCAAGCGCGCAGGTCTCAGTAAAGTGTTTGTACACGCTTTTCTCGACGGTCGCGATACACCTCCGCGGAGTGGTTTAGGCTATGCCGAAGAACTTGAGACCTACATGAAAGAAGAAGGCATTGGCCAATTTGCTTCTATAGGTGGTCGTTATTACGCAATGGATAGAGACAATCGATGGGACCGTGTTAAACTTGGTTACGATGCGATGGTCAATGGTTCGGGGGCAACAGCCACAACAGCTCAAGAGGCAATTCGTCAGAGCTACGATGCGGGAAAAGACGACGAGTTTGTTTTGCCAACGGTCATTGAGTCAAATGGCGCACCAGTGGCAAATATTAACGAAGGAGATGCAGTATTCTTCTTCAACTTTAGACCGGACCGCGCAAGACAAATTACACGTGCGCTTACTCAGCCGAGTTTTGATGGCTTTGATGCTAAAACCCTCAATCTGCATTATGTCACAATGACACAATACGATAAGACTTTCGAGGGTGTACATGTGGTTTTCACGGCCGATAGCTTAGAGAACACTTTTGGTGAGATCATCGCCGAAAACGGTTTGAAGCAGCTCAGAATTGCAGAGACCGAAAAGTATGCCCATGTTACATTTTTCTTTAATGGTGGTGTTGAAGCACCTTTAGAAGGGGAGGATCGTGTTCTTGTTGAATCGCCAAAAGTAGCGACCTACGATCTCAAACCAGAGATGAGCGCAGGTGGCGTTACTCAGAAGTTAATTGAGGCGCTCGATGAAAACAAGTACGATGTGATTATTGCCAATTATGCGAATCCAGATATGGTTGGTCATACGGGCATATTCGAAGCAGCTGTAAAGGCAATCGAAGAGATCGACAAGGACTTTGCCATTGTGGCAGACAAAATCGTCGAGATGGGTGGTGCAGTACTGATTACTGCAGATCATGGCAATGCAGAGCAAATGCTAGACCCTGTAAACGGAGAGGTTTTCACAGCACATACCACCAATCCTGTGCCGCTCATCTTAGCGGGTGCAGGTGAAGTAAATCTTAAAGTAGGCAAAAAATTAAGTGATCTTGCACCGACCATGCTCAAGCTTCTCAATATCGAGAAACCTGAAATCATGACTGGTGAGTCAATATTTTAATCCAATATAAAACGGAGGGAATCACATGTCGACAATCGTAGGCGTATACGCAAGAGAAATTCTAGATTCACGCGGCAATCCAACAGTAGAAGTTGAAGTTTACTTAGAAGATGGTTCAATGGGCAGAGCTGGTGTGCCATCAGGTGCATCTACAGGTGCATTCGAAGCAGTTGAGCTTCGCGACGGCGATAAAGGCAGATACCTTGGCAAAGGTGTTCTCGATGCAGTAAATAACGTAAACGAAGTTATCGCTCCAGAAATCGTTGGTCTAGATGCAACTGAGCAAGTTTTAATCGACAAGATTTTAATTGAGCTTGACGGCACGCCAAACAAAGCGAAACTTGGTGCAAATGCGATTCTCGGCGTCTCTTTAGCAGTTGCAAAAGCTGCAGCAGAATCCTTAGATATTCCTGTTTACCAATACATTGGTGGCACAAATGCAAAAGTGCTTCCAACGCCTATGATGAATATCTTAAATGGTGGCGCTCATGCGGACAACACCGTTGATATTCAAGAATTTATGATCATGCCAATCGGCGCTGCAACTTATAAAGAAGGCCTCAGAATGGGCGTAGAAGTGTATCATGCACTTAAAGCTGTTCTTAAGAGCAAAAACCTTGCAACAGGTGTAGGCGACGAAGGCGGTTTTGCACCAAACTTGCCATCAAATGAAGATGCACTTAAAGTCATTATGGAAGCAATCGAAAAAGCAGGTTACAAAGCGGGTAGAGATAAAGACTTTGTTCTTGCACTCGACGTTGCTGCGACTGAGCTTTGGAATGCTGAAAAGGGCAAATACGTATTAGAAGGTGAAGGTAAAGAGTACACATCTGCAGAGATGGTTGAATTCTACAAAGGCCTTACTGAGAGATATCCAATTATCTCAATCGAAGACGGCCTCGACGAAGAAGACTGGGATGGCTGGAAATTACTTGTCGATACCCTTGGCAAAGATGTTCAAATCGTTGGCGATGACCTCTTTGTTACTAACACTGAGCGTTTAAGCCGCGGCATTAAAAATGGCAATGCAAATTCAATTTTAGTTAAACTCAACCAAATTGGTACATTGACAGAAACCCTCGATGCAATCGAAATGGCTAAGCGCGCGCGCTTTACTACAATCATTTCGCATAGATCGGGCGAAACAGATGAATCTATCATCGCAGATCTAGCTGTTGCAGTAAATGCTGGTCAGATCAAGACTGGTGCTCCTGCGCGTATTGACCGCGTAGCAAAGTACAACCAGTTGTTGAGAATTGAAGATATGCTTGATGAAACAGCGCAGTATGCTGGCTTATCTGCATTCTACAACTTGAATAGATAAATTTTGCACCATTTGCAAAAATACATGTAATCCGCTATAATAAGAAGGGCTTCTTTAGAAGCCCTTCTTTTATCAAATCGGTTAAAATTATCCCCATCGTGTAACAGCCCGAATAAATAACTTCCGAAAAAAAAAAATAGAAGAAACATATTTTGAAAACGTTTTCCCTAACAGGCAACCGTTTTCATGCATGTGTTGCATAGGATTTGATTGCTAAGCAGAAAATGCTATGTTAAAA
>CALFXQ010000354.1 GCA_937958285.1 uncultured Fusibacter sp.
AAAAACCGAAATAAAGAGGAAACCCCCCAGGCAAGTCGAATATAGGGGGTGTAAACCATTTTGAGGAGGCTATTATGCGTTTAGGTTTTGATTTAGGTGGCACGAATTTGGCGTATGGAATTGTCGATTCCAACGGCGCTTTACTTGTACAAGATGGCATCCCCTTAGTAGAGAAAAATCCAGAGGCGGTTGTCGAATTAATGGTAACAATCTACAAAAAGATGGCCGAACAGTTCGAGATAGAAAAAGTAGGTATTGGCGTACCAGGTATTGTCTCCCAGCGAGAAGGTGTGGTTGTAATCCTCGTGAATCTACATTGGCGCATGGTGCCCCTTGAGGCGATGTTAAAAGCGCATATTCACGTGCCCATTCAGGTCGGTAATGACGCCAATGCGGCATGTATCGCAGAGGTGTTGTTCGGTGGAATGGCAGGTTACCAAGATGCGATGCTGCTCACCCTTGGCACTGGACTCGGTGGCGGTGTGATTTCTGGTGGCAAATTGCTGTTGGGTTCACATGGTGCTGGCGGCGAATTGGGTCATATGGTCATTGCCGAAAATGAGTATGCATGCAATTGTGGTCGCAATGGTTGCCTAGAGACTTTCGCTTCGGCAACTGCTTTGATTAAAAAGTACAATATGCTGAATCCAGAAGTGCCTGTAACAGATGCAAAGTCAGTTTTCGACCGCATGCAAAATGGCGATACAATGGCAGATGAGACTGTAGATTGGTTTTGTGAACACTTTGCAAGCGGCATAGTAAACTTTTACAACTTATTTGCCCCAGAAGTAATTGCCATTGGTGGCGGTGTGGCCAAGGCATTCCCTATATTTGAAAGCCGATTAAAGCACAAAGTGCAAAGTCGTTTATTCTCAAAAGATATCCATTATGGCAATATCGTTGCAGCCAAACTTGGAAATGATGCTGGGATTATTGGTGCCGCATACTTAGACGCATTTTTATAGACCGGAGACACTATGAGAGCAGCGATTCAAAGCATTGTCGAAGAGTACGCCATTAAACATCACTTTTCTGGTGTTGTACGCATAAAAAAAGGTGAGTACACCCTTTATGATGGGGCTTTTGGCTATGCTTGCAAGCCATTTAAAATTCCGAATCGAATGGATATTCGTTTCGCAAATGCATCCATCACAAAGACAATCACAGCACTGGGCATTTTAAAGCTCGTCGATAAGGGACTGCTAAAGCTTGAAGATTCAATTCGAGATTTTTTGGTCTTCGACGATGTAGCCATCGATCCGCAAGTGACCATCGCGCATCTGCTTACACACACTTCGGGCATTCGCGACTATTTCGACGAGCAAGATCCAGATGGATTTGAAAATCTCTGGTCTCAGGTGCCATGCCAGTATGTAAACCGTCTCGATAAAATGTTGCCCTTATTTATCGATGAAACGCCTCTGAGCAGGCCTGGAGAGCGCTTCAGTTACTGTGGCGCTGGATATATTCTACTTGGCTTGGTAATCGAAAAAATTTCTGGTCAAAACTATTACGAATACATGCGAAAAGAGGTTTTTGAACCCCTCTTTTTATTTGACACGGACTTTATTCCTCTGCACCATGTGGTAGATAATGTGGCCGAAGGCTATATTCCCGTAAGAGACGAAAGCAATTTTTTAACGGGATGGAAGAAAAACATCTACAGTGTGCCTGCATTTGGTTTGTCCGATGGCGGCGCATTTTCCACTGCAAAAGACATGTTAAAATTTTTACGGTCAATTCGCCTAGGCGAAAGCCTATCCAATGCCATGACAGAAAAATGGTTAAGGCCAATGGTGTCTGTCACTAAGGAATGGTCTTACGGCTATGGTCTGTGGTTCCAGCACAACGAGGATGGAAAGTTGCTGAAGTATGGGCACACAGGGGAAGATCCAGGAGTAAGCGCGAGGTTATTTTATTATCCAGACCAAGATATCGACTTAGTTCTGTTCTCCAACCACGGTTTTTCCACAACGAATCTGTTAAGGGCGCTAGAAGAAGTGCTACTTAAAGAAGTACAACACGATGTTTAAATAAATCGCGTCTCTTCACCAATAAATGAGTGAAGAGGCGTTTTTTTATGTCAAAATCCTACATTTTCATGTGTAAACCATGTCATAAATTGAAAAAAATGCTATTCTTGTAATGGTGGAAAAAGGAAGGAGGCTTCTGTGTTAACAAGTATCTCGCAGTGGCAATTAGAGGATATATTTCTCTATATGGCTGTACCCGCATCAATACTTTTGGTGATACAAACAGTGCTTACGCTATTAGGGCTAGGTGAAAGCGATTCAGACACGCAAGTGGACGGCTTCGATGAAGCGCCTGGAGATCTATGGCAGGTGATGCGATGGTTTTCTTTAAGAAATTTAGTTGCCTTTTTTACCTTTTTTGGTTGGGGTGGCTTGTGGCTTATGGAAACGGACTTAGATGCGCCAATTATTTTGATTCTTGCCACGGTTATTGGTTCCTGTTTTGTCGGTATCTCTACACTGATATTTTATGGCATCGAGCAAATGCAACGAAGCGGGACCCTGATTATGGACATGGCAATAGGCGTTCGCGCCGAGGTGTACATTCCAATTCCTCCGGACAATAGCGGCAAAGGAAAGGTAAGTATCGTCATTCAGGGCGCACTTAGAGAAGTAGAAGCAGTCACATTCGATAAAGTGCGCATCTCAACAGGTAAAGAAGTTATTGTAACAGGACTTGCCGAAAAAGGTGTGCTCTTAGTAACGGCCATCGACGAGCAATCTTGGATGTAGGAAATGTTGAATAAGTTAAACTTAAAGACAAAGGGAGGCAGTTATGTACGGATTGACTTTAGTACCGCAATTGGCAGTGCGATTGAACTCAGGGATCACATTCGTTTCTTTAACGGCAATTTTTATATTTGGCTTGCTGCTGGCGATTATTTCGCGGTATAAAAAATGCCCATCAGACAAAATTTTAGTCAAGTACGGTATGGTGGGAACTAGTCCGAATGGCATTAAGAGCGCAAAGTGTATTCATGGTGGTGCCACTTTGGTATGGCCTGTGATTCAGGCTTACAAATTTCTTGAATTGACGCCAATATCTATTGAAGTAAACCTACAAAATGCACTTTCAAAGCAAAATATCCGAATCGATGTGCCATCGCGCTTTACAGTAGGTATTTCTACTGAGCCAGAAATTATGCAAAATGCAGCGGAGCGTCTACTGGGCCTTAAAAAACAAGAGATTGAAGATTTGGCAAAAGATATTATCTTTGGTCAGTTGCGCCTTGTCGTTGCAACAATGGATATTGAAGAAATCAATACAGACAGAGATAAGTTTCTCGAGGAAGTTTCGCGCAACGTGGAATCAGAGCTCAAAAAAATTGGCTTGCGCTTGATTAACGTGAATATCACAGACATTACAGACGACTCTGGCTACATCGATGCCCTTGGTAAAGAAGCAGCTGCAAAGGCGGTCAATGATGCGAAAATTTCTGTTTCTCAAAAGAACCGCGACGGTGCAATTGGTGAATCTCAAGCGGTTAAAGACCAAAGAATTCAAGTTGCCGATGCCGATGCACTCGCGGTAACAGGCGAGAACTTGTCTCGCATTAAAATTGCAGAATCTGAAGCAGAGCGTAGAGAAAAGCAAGCGATTGCAACAAAACGCGGTGTCACCGCAGAAAAAATTCAAGAGGCAAAGGCATTAGAAGAAGCATATGCTGCCGAACGCAGTGCAGAAATTGCCCGCGCCGAGAAAGTACGCGCTACTCGTGAGGCCGATGAGATTGTACAGGCAGAAATAAGTAAACAAAGGGTCATTATCGACGCAGAGGCCGAAGCGGAGCGCATTCGTCGGCATGCAAAAGGTGAAGCGGATGCAATCTTCTTAAAACTTGAAGCACAGGCAAAAGGTATGAATGAAATGCTCCTAAAACAGGCAGAGGGTTTCAAGAAGATCGTTGAGGCAACAGGCAGTGCAGATGCAGCGATGAAACTTATGATCGTAGACAAATTGCCTGAGTTAATTGAGAAGCAAGTAGAGGCGATTAAGGGCATCAAAATTGATAAAATTACAGTGTGGGATAATCTCGGTCACGAGGATGGCAAAACAAATACAGCGCGCTTCGTGTCTGGGATGATGCAATCTGTGCCACCACTAGGTGAGATGTTTCAAATGGCAGGAATGAATTTGCCAGGATTTTTAGGGTCGAGCGCATCGCCTCAAGCGCCGGCAGATCATTCTGATGCAAACGACTTGCAAGCTTTAAAATCTGTAGATCAAGCTGTTTTGTAACGCACGCATCAAATAGAATCTCCTTATTTACTAACGCAAATAGGGAGATTTTTTTATTGCTTTTTTAAGGAATTACTGATAAAACTGATAGATGGTAAACAATTTTGAGTCTGTTATGCAGTTGTAAAACATAAAGACACTAGACAACGTCAATTCAACGTAACGATAGAGAGGCATAATGTATGAATGCTTTTGAAAAATTAGGTGTTAAAGCAGTGTATGCGCGTGCACTGGGGTCTTTGAATATATCAGAGCCAACTCCAGTTCAGGTATCTTGTATTCCAAAAATTAGTCAGGGCGTAGACCTTATCGCGACGGCTATGACCGGTTCGGGTAAGACATTTGCGTACTTGTTGCCCTTGATTGGACAACTTCAATTAGAGGTTAAAGATATACAACTCGTGGTCTTAACGCCAACCCACGAGTTATCCCTTCAGGTTGCTGAGCAGGTAAAGCGCTTGGCATTTGCATCTGGTGAACCGGTACGATGCCAGGCCTTAATTGGCGGGGTAAAGATTCAAAGACAGATTGACCACTTAAAGGAAAAACCTCATGTTGTGGTGGGATCTGCAGGGCGCATGTTAGAGCTCAATCGCTTAAAAAAGTTAAAAATGCACAACGTCAAGACCATCGTGCTCGACGAGGGCGACAAGCTAATGGAAGATGCCCATCGCGAAGATGTCCTGGCCATTATAAAGACGACATTAAAGTCTAGGCAGCTGATTTCCCTTTCTGCATCGCTCAGCGAGAAATCGAAATTACATCTGCAGGAGCTACTTGTCGACCCAGAGGTGATGATGGTAGATCCAATATTGCTAAATCCTATGGTGCAACATGCCTACTGGTTAGGCGATGCGAGAAAGCGTGTAGATCATCTTAGAAAGGTGATATCTGCAGTTAAACCAAAGCGCTGTTTGGTATTTGTGAATAAAAATGAAATGATACAAGAGGTGACGGAAAAGTTGCTGTATCATCATTATCCCGTTGTTTCTTTGTATGGCAATCAAGGAAAAGAGGGCCGAGCAAAAGCCATGCAAGATTTTCATGCAGGGAAAGCGACCATACTCATCGCGTCAGAACTTGCGGCGAGAGGCCTAGATATTCAAGATGTGACCCATGTAATCAACTTGGACATGCCCCTTTCGGCAGACGACTATTTGCATAGAATTGGACGTACTGGTAGGCATGGAGAAAAGGGCATGGCAATTTCTATTGTTTCAGAACGCGAACTGCCACTACTAGAGAAGTATTTAGCGCATTTCAACACAACTGTAGAAAACATCGAAGTGCGCTTTGGTGAAGTGAAAGCACCTAAGGCCAATAAGGCCTCCAAGCCCTTTAGAGCTCAGCAGTTCCCCGTAAAATCGTCAAATCAGGCGAGAAAGGTTCCAAGTAGGGACTAAAGTCCCGAATTTTAAGGACCTATGAAGCTTGTATTAAGAGTTGATGACATTGTACACTCAAACTAGGTTTAGGCATATAATAAACATGTAAAGCAAAAGGCATCAGTAAAATATGCTTTCAGTTTAAATGATATGCCGATGGAACAAAACGGTACATAACAATGTCTAATTTTAGTAAGCGCTTGCTACAGGGTGTAGCTAGATAGGAAGGAGGATTTTTGTGTTGAAAAAATTATTGTGTATACTCCTGATTTTAGCGATGATTGTTGGCCTTAATCCAGCGTGGGCTTCATCGAACGGAAAAGACCAGATTCCTTGGGGTCAGTTTAAGGACTTAAACCAGAACTATTGGGCATTCCCAGCAATTCAAGATATGATTGAAAGAGGCATTCTAAAGGGGTTCGAAGACAACACCTTTAGGCCGAATAGCCTTGTTACAAGAGCAGAATTTGCAAAGATCATGGTCATTGCACTAGATCTCGATGTGCCATCCATTAAGGCCTCTGGTTTTGTCGATGTTCCCGATAAACACTGGGCGCTTCCCTATATCGAAGCTGCAAGGGATTATTTGACTGGCTACCAATCAGCCTCGGGCATAAAATTTAAACCAAACGAAGCGGCAGTTAGAGAAGATATGGCAGTTGCTTTGGTGAGAGCTCTAAAGCTTCCCATGAGTAGCCTAGATATTCTAAATGCTTATGTAGATACAGATCAAATTTCTGCAGAACTTAAGCCCTTTGTGGCAACAGCTATCGCCAATAATATCATTAAAGGTTCTGAAGTTCAGGGCAAGAAGTACTTTAACCCACTTGGTGAATTAACCCGTGCTGAAGCGGCTCAATTAATTGCCAACGTGTTAAAAGAAAATGAGAAAAAAGTTGTCTTGCCAAAAGACGATAAGATTGTGCTTCCCGTTAAACCTGTTCAGCCTAAACCGGTTATGCCAGCTGTTACACTAAAAGCAAAGACCACTGGTGGAAGCATCGATCTCTACTGGTATGGCGATGTTCCAGAAAAGAAATTTAGCTACTACAAAGTTGTAGCATCTTTAAGCAACCCTAAACCGCAGTATCCTGAAGATGGTTATGTGCGTGCTATCGACGATTACGACGCTGAAAATTTCCGAATCAAAATTGGCACTAGCAACAACAATGGCGATTTCTATAAATTTGAAGCGGGAAAAACCTATAATATCGCAATTACAACGGTCTACTCAGATGGTACTAAGGCCACATCCAATGTGGTACAAGTGACTATGTCCAATGCAGAGATTAAACCTGTAGAAATTAGAAAGCCCGTTGTACTCAGCGGTGTTTATTTGAACGGTAAGTTGTATTTGTCATGGCAGGGAAATGTAACGCAACAAGAGTTAGAATACTATAAGGTCGTGGCATCTATTTCAAAGTCAAATCCAAAATATCCAGATGATGGCTATGCAGCCTATTTCACTGATGTGAAGAGCACAGGTATGACTATTCAGCCAGGTATGAGCTACAATGGTGGCGATTTTAAAAAATTTGAAAATGGAAAAACCTATAACTTTACAGTGACAACGGTGTATAAAGATGGCACAAAATTGACTTCAAATGTATTGAATGCCACATTGCCATAAGTTGTTTATACGCATAAATTTGGTGCCCCTTCTTGCGAAGGGGCACTTTTATTTTATTGAGGAAAATGTTATCCTCATTTGGGAGGAATTTTTATGACAAATACTAAACAGCTTATGGACATCGCTTTAAAACTAGCGGAATTAGATGAGATACCACAAGATTCAACGGTCTGCGTAGAAGGTGAAAACCTCGCGCGCATTTTAGTGGGCATAGATATGGATACACCAGAACTCTTGTTGGCCAAGCAAATGGGATTTGATGCCGTGGTGTCACATCATCCAAAAGCGGATTCCGCAAGTATGGATTTTCACAAAGTGATGCATGTTCAGATAGACAAAATGGTATCTTTTGGCGTGCCTATAAATAGAGCTCAGAAGGCTTTGAGAAAGAAAGTACAAGAGATTTCGATGGGCGATCATGTGTCTAATTTTGACAGAGCGAGCTCTGCGGCCAGATTGATGGGTATGCCCTATATGAATATTCATTTACCTGCAGACATTGTTGGCGAGAGGATTGTTCAGGCGCATTTAGACACGCGCCTAGGGGGAAATCCTAAGGCGACACTTCAGGATGTGCTCGATGCATTGAATGAAATTGAGGAGTATCAAAAGTCTCTGGCAAAGCCAATTATTCGCGTTGGAGGACCTGCCGATTATGCGGGAAAAGTTGCCGTATTGATGGCGGGCGGCACTAACGGTGGAAAAGATGTCTATCAGGCCTATTTTGATGCGGGGGTAGGCACCATTGTTTGTATGCACGTGCCTGGCGATGTAAAAAAAGCAGTGGAAGAACAAGGCATTGGCAATATTATTGTAGCGGGTCATATGTCTAGTGATTCGATTGGCCTCAATCGTTTGATTGCAGCTTGGGAGAGTCTTGGCATTGAAGTGGTTAAAATGTCGGGCATACTCTAGAATCATTTGGGGTTCAAATTTGTAAAAAAAAGGCGATAGCGTGTAATAATACGCTATGGCCTTTTATTTATTGCTCTTAATTTATCTAAGACGAGTCGATATCCACCGGCTTTGCCTTGGAGGCATTTGCTGATGCGACTGATAGTGGCTGTACTAGCGCCCGTTTGCTCTTCGATGGCCGCGTAGGTTTCTCGGCGGTCTAGCAATTGTGCGACTTTTAAGCGTTGGGATAGGGATTGAACTTCGCTGATGGTACACAAGTCCTCGAAGAAGCGGTAGCAAGCTTCTCGACTGTCTAATGTAATAATGGCATCGAACAACTCGTCGATAAGCTGATCTTGATAATTGGGTTTAAAGCTCACTGAACACCTCCTTAGGCTTGGTTTTAGTATAGCGAAGCCCGCGCTGAATTACAAGGCTTCAACAGGGTATCGCACCAATTCCCCAATAAATCTTTTTGTGGCGATGTTGAGAGGCATTTTTGATGCGGTCACAATGCCAATTTGACGCTTGGGCATGGGAATGGGAATCTTGATGGCCTTGACATTGTTGTGTCTTGGCAAAGCATATTCGGGGACGATGCCAACGCCAAAGCCTCCTTCTACAAAGTCGAAGATTAAGTCTAAGGAGCTCAGCTCGATGACGGGTTCAAAGTTGTAGCCGTTATCTCTAAAGACACCAGAGATAAAGTCCCGCGTTGTGGCTCCTTCTTCAAGACTTATAAAAGGTTGACTCAACCAGGACTCAAGGGGTGTTTGGTCATTAAGCGGACTGTCCATTCTCACGATAAAGACCTCTTCGAACTCGGCCAAGGGCACTATTTGGTGCTGTGGGGTGTGCATTTGAGGCAGGAGATTGACCACGCCCAAATCGAGCTCGCCTTGTGCTATTGCTTGGACTGAAATGGCCGATGGCCGATTGGACAAGGTGAGGTGTATATGGGGATACCGTCGCTTAAAATCGCTTAAAAAGGGCATGAGTATATAGCGACAAATTGTGTCGGAGACGCCAATTTTTATTGAGCCTTCTTCCATGCGCACAAGGCGCCGAACCTTTTGTTGGGCAGTGGATAAGTTCTCCATAATTTGCGCCACATCCTCGAATAGAAGTGCGCCCGCGTCTGTGAGCTTCATGCGCTTTGTGGTGCGCTCAATCAATGTCATGCCAAGTGCTTCTTCTAATTTGGCCAATGATTGACTGACGCTAGATTGAGAAACGTAAAGGGCTTTTGCCGCTTTCGAAAAGCTACCAGAATTGACGATTTCGTAAAAGGTGCGATAGTGATCGAGAGAGATATCCATTTCGTGCCTCCTGGGTGTGTGGGATTTCTGATTTTTGCGCCTTATATAAGCTTAGGTTATAAAAACATGAGTAATATTAATAATAATTATAGATGATTCTATGATAAAATCAAGGTGAAATTCAGCGCCCCAGTGGAAAGGTGGTTATTATGGTCATTAGATATTATGTAGAAAAACGTGAAGGCTTTAATATAGAAGCAGAGCATTTGAAGCACGCGCTTATAGAAAATCTTGAGCTTAAGGGCTTGAAAGGTACACGCATTGTAAATGGCTACGACTTAGAGGGCATCGACCCAGCACTCCTGGATCAAGTGGCAGATAATATTTTATCTGAGCCTAATGTAGACAGGGTACATAGAGATGATTTTGATTTTTCTACATCGGATTTTTACTTTGCGGTGGCTTTTTTGCCCGGTCAATTCGATCAAAGGGCAGATTCTGCAGCGGAGTGTATCCAAATTCTCTCGGGTGCAGAGCGACCGGCGGTAAGGGCCTTTAAACTCTATCTCTTTGAGGGGACACTCTCGGCAGACGAGCGCCAGGGGATCAAGCGCTATATGATCAATCCTGTGGATTCAATGGAAATTGGCCTAACGGTTCCAAAGGCTGTTGCATTGGCATTTGATGTGCCGGCGCCTGTTGTTCAGATAGAGGGGTTTATTCAAAAGGATAGCCAAGCCCTTGAGGCGTTTGCGACATCATTTGGCTTTGCCATGAGTGTAGAAGATCTGGTGCACGTGCAACAGTACTTTGCCTCAGAAGGGCGCGATCCCTTCGAAACAGAATTAAAAGCCATCGATACCTATTGGTCAGATCACTGCCGTCACACCACCTTTATGACGGAAATCGATGGGGTGACCTTCGACGATGCTGGGGATACAGCTCCGGTGCGCGCCGCTTACGAGCGCTATTTAGAGGTGAGAAAAGCCGTTTATGGGGAGACCGATCGCCCTGTTACATTGATGGATTTGGCAGTTATCGCCATGAAGGATGCCAAGCGCACAGGAGATTTAGAAGACTTAGATGCTTCGGAAGAAATCAATGCATGTAGTATCGAGATACCCGTTAAGACTGAGTCAGGGGATGAGCCTTGGCTGTTGATGTTTAAGAACGAGACCCACAATCACCCCACTGAAATTGAGCCTTTTGGTGGCGCGGCAACGTGCTTGGGCGGTGCGATTCGCGACCCGCTCTCTGGTCGCGCTTACGTTTACCAAGCTATGCGCGTCACTGGCGCGGCCAATCCGCATACGCCGATTAAAGAGACGCTGCCAGGCAAGCTGCCTCAGCGCAAAATCACGACAGAAGCAGCGCGTGGCTATGCCTCTTACGGCAATCAGATTGGACTCGCTACAGGTCAGGTTGCTGAAGTGTATCACCCGGGATTTGTCGCCAAGCGCATGGAAGTTGGCGCCGTGATTGCCGCTTGTCCAAAAGAAAACGTAGTGCGCGAGGTTCCCTCTACTGGCGATGTGGTGATTTTAGTGGGCGGCCGTACCGGTAGAGATGGTTGCGGTGGTGCTACGGGTTCGTCGAAGGAACACACAGAGGACTCCATTCTCGCCTGTGGTGCAGAAGTGCAAAAGGGCAACGCGCCAACGGAGCGCAAAATCCAGCGCCTCTTTAGAAATCCTGAGCTCACGAGATTGATCAAGCGCTGCAACGACTTTGGTGCGGGTGGTGTTTCGGTGGCCATTGGCGAAATCGCGGACGCAATAGATATATATTTAGATAAGGTATCTAAGAAATACGAGGGTCTCGATGGCACAGAGCTTGCAATTTCTGAGTCTCAAGAGCGTATGGCGGTGGTGGTCACACCAGAAAACGTCGAGGCGTTCTTGGCCCATTCTGCCCTAGAGAACTTAGAGGCGACTCCGGTGGCTACCATTACTGACTCCGGTCGCTTGAGAATGCTGTGGAGAGATCAAACCGTTGTCGATATTTCGAGGGCGTTTTTAGACACCAATGGCGTGCGTCAACACGCATCGGTGCATGTTGCTGGTGTTCCAGCTGCGATACAGCTATTTAAATCGCAATTTTCCGATTCTGAGCACCTTGTTTCAGAACTGTCTCGTCAGTTAAGTCAGCTCAACATCACCTCTCAAAAGGGGTTGCAAGAGATGTTTGACTCGACTATTGGAGGCAATACAGTGCTCATGCCGCTAGGTGGCAAGTATCAACTCACGCCGGTAGACGGCATGGTCGCCAAAATTCCCGTACTTGGAAAAGAGACGACCACTTGCTCGGGCATGACTTTTGGGTTTATGCCAGAACTCGCCTCTGCATCGCCCTTCCACGGCGCTTACTACGCTGTTGTGGCATCGCTGGCAAAATTAGTTGCGCTGGGCTTTGACGTGGCTAAGACGCGACTTTCCCTTCAGGAGTATTTTGAAAAGCTCGGAAAATCGCCAGAGCGATGGGGCAAACCCTTTAGCGCACTGTTAGGTGCTTTTGCCGTACAAGATGCCATGCGCATTCCTGCAATTGGCGGCAAAGACAGTATGTCGGGGACTTTTAAGGATCTCGATGTACCTCCAACGCTCATATCATTCGCGGTTAACCACGGTGAAGTGAGTGGCGTTGTTTCGCCGGAGCTCAAGGCAAACAACAGCATGCTCGTCGCCTATATGCCTCCATATAAGGCCGATGGCTTACTCGATCTCGATGCGCTCAAAGGGGATTATCAAACACTATACCGCCATATGCAAGATGGTGTGATTCTCTCGGCAAAAGCCATTGGCGAGGGCGGCATCTTGGTGGCGACAACGGTTATGGCCATGGGCAATGGCATAGGCTTCGACGTAGAAGCGGCCGCTCTCGAAACCCTAACAACACCTTGGTACGGCGGCATTGTACTAGAAATTGCAGTCAATACCGAACTCTCAGTGCCCCATCTTCCCTTTGCATTGACGCGATCAGATGATCAGGTGATTCTGGGCGAAGAAAGAACCACCCTTGCACTTTTAAAGAATAGCTATACAAGTGGCCTTGAAACCATCTTTCCAAGCTTTGAACAAAATAGTGGCGCCGTTAAAACCATTCACCATATCACCGAGAAGCAATTCGGCGCAGCGGTGAAAATTGTCAAACCCAAGGTCTACATCCCGGTGTTCCCAGGGTCAAACTGCGAATACGATGTGGCGCGGGCCTTCGAATTAGCAGGCGCAGAGGCTAAAGTTCAAGTCTTTAGAAACTTGACACCTCAAGCCCTCGAAGAAAGTCTGCTAGAAATTGTCAAGCACATCGATCAGTCTCAAATGATTGCACTACCTGGCGGTTTTAGCGCTGGAGATGAACCCGATGGCAGCGCAAAGTTTATTGCAACGGTCTTTAGGAATCCGCGAATAACGGAGGCGGTTCGACGCTTGCTTTCGCAGCGCGATGGTCTAATGCTCGGCATTTGCAACGGGTTCCAAGCGCTAGTAAAACTTGGTCTCATCGCTCATGGCGACATTCAGCCCCTTAAAGTGGGCGATCCTACACTGACTTACAACCATATTGGCCGACATGTTTCAACAATGGCTACTGTGCGCGTAGCATCGAATGCATCTCCTTGGATGTCGAAGGCCAAGGTAGGCGATATTTACCAGGTGGCAATCTCTCACGGCGAAGGTCGTTTTCATGCAGAGGGAGATGCGCTGGAGCGCCTAATCGCAAATGGTCAGATCGGCACCCAGTACGTGGATCACAGTGGTGCGGCCACGATGGATGGTCGATACAATATCAATGGGTCCACATATGCCATTGAAGGCGCGTTTAGTCCAGATGGTCGGGTGTTTGGAAAAATGGGTCATACCGAGCGCCTCAGCAATGGGATTTACCGCAATATACCAGGACGCTTCGACATGCCTGTATTTACTTCTGGGGTGGCGTACTTTAAATAATGTTCGTATAATGACGAACAATAGACTGTTAATATTGATTAATAATTCGCTTATGGGATTGATTAGTGTGCGTTGATTTGATAGAATATCGCTAGAGTCGACTTGAGGAGGTTTGAGATGGAAAAGGGTACAATGCTTTATGAAGGCAAGGCAAAGCGCGTCTATGCCACTGCAGATGCAGACTTATATCACATCGCATACAAAGACGATGCCACAGCTTTTAACGGCGAGAAAAAGGGCACGATTTCTGGCAAGGGTGTAGTCAACAACAAGATGACGGCCATTGTGTTTAAAATGTTGGAAGAAAAGGGCATACCCACGCATTTCGTAGAACTTCTCAGCGACAACGAGCAATTGGTAAAAGCGGTTAAAATATTGCCCCTTGAAGTGATTGTGCGCAACGTGATTGCCGGTTCAATGGCCAAGCGATTGGGTATTGAAGAAGGCACAGAGACGCAGCACACCATCTTTGAACTCTGCTATAAAAATGATGCTTGTGGCGATCCACTCATCAACGACGATCACGCCATTGCCATAGGATTGGCAACTAGGGAACAAATCGATACAATACGCACATACACCCTTCAAATCAACGAGATACTTAAAGCGTATTTCTTAGAGCGTGGCATAAAATTAGTCGATTTTAAAATTGAGTTCGGCGTCTACAAAGGCCAAGTGATTTTGGCAGACGAGATTTCACCAGATACATGCAGATTATGGGACTTGGCAACAAACAAAAAATTAGATAAAGACAGATTCCGCCGAGATATGGGCGATGTTGAAGCTGTTTACCAAGAAGTCCTAAACCGACTCTAAGTCAAGTCGATACAATGGAGGAAAACATGGGCATTTTTTCGGATAAGCTGAAGGAAGAGTGCGGTGTTATTGGGATATACAAAGAAGGAGCAGAGCATTTGTCACAAATGCTCTGCTTTGGCCTTGTCTCCCTACAGCATCGTGGACAAGAGAGCGCTGGTATTGCAATCAATCGCCAAGGTAAGGCGACTTATTATAAAGAAATGGGCTTAGTACAAGAGGTTTTTTCGGATGCGGTGTTAGAGCGTCTCGGCACTGGCGACATCGGCATAGGCCACGTGCGCTATTCCACAACGGGCGAAAGCTATGTGGCCAACGCCCAACCCTTGGTAGTGCAATATAAGCGCGGCTCCATTGCCCTTGCCCACAACGGCAATTTGGTAAATGCGGGGAAACTGCGCGAAGATCTAGAAGAGCAGGGTTCTATCTTCACCACATCCATCGATTCAGAAGTCATCGCCAATTTATTCGCCCGCCACTATCAGTTGGGCTATTTAGATAGTTTGAAAAAGACATTAGAGAAGATCAAAGGGGCATTTGCCCTCGTCATCACCTGTGAAGACAAGTTGATTGGCGTGCGCGACCCTTATGGCTTAAGACCACTTTGCCTAGGCAGATTTCCAGATGGCGGCTATGTTCTCGCCTCTGAAAGTGTAGCTCTCGACGTAGTGGGTGCGGATTTCGTTCGCGATATTGAAAAGGGCGAGATTATCGTCATCGATCAAGAGGGCGTTACGAGCCACACCTATGATTTAGGCAGTAGAAAAGCGGTTTGCGCATTCGAGTTTGTATACTTTGCTAGACCGGACTCCGTGATGGATGGACAAAGTGTCTATATTGCAAGGGTAAATGCGGGGCGCATTTTGGCAAAAGAACACCCCGTCGAAGCAGATCTGGTAATCGCGGTACCAGACTCGGGCATCGCAGCGGCCATTGGCTTCTCGGAGGCCTCGGGCATTCCCTACGGCGTGGGCCTAATTAAGAACAAATACATGGGCAGAACCTTTATTCAACCAGATCAGAAGTCTCGAGAGCTGGCTGTGCGCCTCAAGCTCAACGTGTTAAAAGACGATGTAAGGGGCAAGCGGCTCGTGTTAATCGACGACTCCATCGTGCGTGGCACCACCTCGAGACGCATCGTCGATATGCTTAAAGCTGCAGGGGCTACAGAGGTACACGTGCGCGTGAGCTCGCCTCCAGTAACCCACAGCTGCTACTTTGGTATCGATACGCCAAGTAAAAAGCAACTGGTGGGCGCTGTGCATACCATTGAAGAAATAAGAGACATGATTCACGCAGATTCTCTGGGTTATATCAGCATTAAAGGGTTGGTGGAGTCTATTGGCGCTCCCTACGAAAAGCTTTGCACTGCTTGTTTCAACGGCGATTATCCAATGGCCGTTCCAAATTCGGCCAATAAATTTGTATTCGAGAAAAACTAGGAGCGTGTGGACATGTCTGAAAAAATTGCAGATGCTGCTAAGATCACCTATAAAGATGCAGGTGTAGATATTGAAGAAGGTTACCGTGCCGTAGAAAAAATGAAACAGCACGTAAAGAGCACCTTTAATGCCAATGTGCTTACCGATATCGGC
This sequence comes from uncultured Fusibacter sp., assembly GCA_937958285.1. Classification (GTDB taxonomy): domain Bacteria; phylum Bacillota; class Clostridia; order Peptostreptococcales; family Acidaminobacteraceae; genus QQWI01. The sequence goes on from CALFXQ010000354.1 coordinate 15,799, forward strand.
AGCTTTGGGGGCCTGTTTCAACTGCCGATGAACGGGCTAGAAGAACCGGTTCTGGTATCGGGCACAGACGGTGTGGGCACAAAGTTGAAAATCGCCTTTATGTCGGATGTCCACGACACGGTTGGTCAGGATTTAGTGGCGATGTGCGTAAACGACGTGCTTTGCCAGGGTGCGACGCCGTTGTTTTTCTTGGACTACTTGGCTACGGGTAGACTAGATGCCAATAAAGCGGGAGATCTTGTAAAGGGCATTGCCGATGGTTGTCGTTTGGCTGGTGTTGCCCTTATTGGCGGCGAGACAGCAGAAATGCCTGGCTTTTACGCAGATGGCGAGTACGACATGGCCGGGTTTACCGTAGGTGTTGTAGATAAAAAGCGCATCATCGATGGCAGTAAAATTGTACCCGGCGATGTGCTTATAGGCCTGCCTTCTAGTGGCGTTCACTCCAATGGGTATTCTCTCGTTAGAAAATTGGTATTCGACGTAGCGGGTCTAAGCATGGCAGATACCCTGGGTGAGACTGGTAAAACCGTTCAAGAGGTACTGTTGACGCCTACGGCGATTTACGTGAAGCCTGTGCTCAAGGCAATTGCAACAGGTGCAATAAAAGGCGCTGCCCATATTACCGGCGGTGGTTTTATCGAGAATATCCCAAGAACACTCCCAAAAGGCCTCGCCGCGCAGATTGACAGAAGTAGCTGGGAAATACCTGAGCTCTTTAAATTCCTGCAAAAAACGGGCAATCTAGAAGATGAAGATATGTTTAATACATTTAATATGGGTATTGGCTTTGTGATGGTTGTCGACCCGAGTCAGGTTGAGACGGTGCTAGAGGCCTTGGCTGCTGAGCAGCTAAAGGGTGTGCGACTTGGCGAGATCGTCGCCGATTCACGGGGTGTTATACTATGATCCAAACCATGCGCTTGGCCGTATTTGCATCTGGTGGTGGGTCTAACTTTCAGGCGCTAATCGATGCGATAGAGACTGGGCGCATGCCCCATGCCACTTTGGCTTTGCTGGTGGCATCGAAGGACGAAATCGGCGCAATTGAGCGGGCCAAAAGCCATGGCATTCCCCATGTTGTACTCTCTAAACGCCAATTTGAAAGCGGTGCCCATTATGATTCAGCCCTGCTGAGTGCCCTTAAAGATGCGCACATTGGGGGCCTTGTGTTGGCGGGTTATCTGGGTATTCTCTCAAAAGCGGTGGTGGAAGCCTTTCCTAAGCGCATTTTGAATATTCACCCAGCTTTAATTCCCAGCTTTTGCGGCAAGGGGTTTTACGGCATGCACGTACACGAAGCAGTTGTTGCAAGTGGATGCAAAGTTAGTGGTGCAACGGTGCACTTTGTGGATGCAGATATTGACACGGGTGCCATCTTGCTTCAAGAATCGGTGCCTGTTTTCGAAGACGATACGGCAAAAACCCTTCAGGAACGCGTGCTAAAGGTCGAACACAAGCTTTTGCCGATTGCGGTAGAGGCGCTGGCAGCGGGTGCAGTGGATTGGGTAGAGAATAGAGCTTTTCTCAGGAGGAGAACATGAAAAAACGCGCGCTGATCAGTGTGTTTGATAAAACAGGGGTAGTGGAATTTGCCAAGGCCCTTGTGGCATTGGATTTTGAGGTTGTATCCACAGGCGGCACCTTGGCGCTGCTCGAGAAGGAGCAGGTTCCAGTTACGGGCATTACAGAGATAACGGGCTTTCCCGAATGCCTAGACGGCCGTGTTAAAACCCTTCACCCTGTTGTACATGCGGGTATTCTCGCAATGCGCGAAAACCCAGTGCACATGACCACCCTAGAAGATTTGGGCATTACGACCATCGACGTCGTGGCCATCAATTTATATCCCTTTAGAGAGACGGTTTCAAAGCCAGATTGCACCTTAGAAGATGCCATAGAAAATATCGACATTGGCGGTCCAACCATGCTTAGAGCAGCGGCTAAAAATCACCCCGATGTACTCGTTGCCGTTAGTCCACTAGACTATGCGCGCATCATTTCTGGGCTTCAACAAGGGGATATCACCCTTCAAGAACGCCAGCTGTTGGCATTAAAAGTATACGAACACACCGCGCATTACGACGCGATGATTGCTCAGTACTTAAGACGTGCCCTTCCTGGTGCAGAGGCATATCCAGAAAAACTGGCCCTGCCCTTCGACAAAGATCAACCCCTTAGATATGGTGAAAACCCTCACCAAAATGCGGTGTTTTACCGCGATGCGCTGCCTTTAGGCGCAGGTCTTGCGAGCGCTGTTCAGCACCAAGGCAAGCAACTTTCCTTTAACAACTTAAACGACGCACAAGCGGCAATTCAGTGTGTGAGAGAGTTCTCTGAGCCTGCATGTGTTGCTGTAAAACACGCAAATCCTTGTGGGGTAGGCGTGGGCAGAGATTTAGACGAGGCTTACGACAAGGCATATGCTTGCGATCCAACTTCAATTTTTGGCGGCATTGTGGCCTTTAATCAAATTGTAGAAGAGACTGTTGCACAGAAGCTATTGGACTTGTTCTTAGAAATCGTCATTGCCCCTGCATTTACAGAAGAGGCCCTCGCGCTCTTTGCCAAGAAGAAAAATCTGCGCGTGCTGTCACTCGATTTAGATAATGTAGCGCCAAGCTACGACTTAAAGCGCCTTTCTGATGGGGTGCTTATACAAGATGAAGATCTCGCTCTATACGAATCCCTCGAGACCGTTACAGACCGCCTTCCAACGGAAAGAGAACTTGCAGATTTACTCTTTGCCTTCAAAGTGGTTAAGCACGTGAAGTCAAATGCCATCGTTTTGGCCCGAGAGGGTATGACTATTGGCGTTGGCCCAGGTCAAGTGAATCGCATTTGGCCGACACACGGCGCGATTCGCCAAGCTGAGACAGAAACAGCGGGCAGTGTATTGGCATCCGATGCCTTCTTCCCCTTCGACGATGTGGTCGAAGCTGCGGCTAAAGCGGGCGTAACTGCAATTATTCAGCCCGGTGGCGGCATGCGCGACCAGGATTCTATCGATAAAGCCAACTTGTATGGCATCGCAATGATTTTTACAAAAATGCGTCACTTTAAGCACTAGGAGGTCGTATATGCGCGTTTTGCTCGTTGGTAGTGGTGGTCGTGAACACGCCTTGGCTTGGAAGCTCAAACAGAGCCCGAAGCTCACGGCGCTTTATTGTGCACCAGGCAATCCAGGAATCTCTAAAATAGCCACTTGTGCCCCTATCGATGCGTCAGATGTGAAAGCGCTGGTGGCATTCGCTCAAGAAACACGCATTGACTTTGTGGTGGTGGGCCCCGAAGTACCCCTCTGTTTGGGGCTAGTGGATGCGCTTAAATCGGTGGGCATCGTCGCCTTTGGTCCCCACCAAGAGGCAGCGCAGCTCGAAGGTTCAAAGGCCTATGCCAAAGCATTTATGGAACGTCATGGCATTCCCACAGCAAAATATGGGCGTTACGATCAAGTAGAAGCGGCTATGGCAGCGCTTCCAGCTTTTGGATTGCCCGTTGTCATCAAGGCCGATGGCTTGGCAGCAGGTAAAGGTGTGGTCATTGCCCAAACGGCTAACGAGGCGGTAGAGGCACTCAAGGAAATGCTCAGTGGCAATCGATTTGGCGTGGCAGGACACACAGTGGTAATAGAGTCGTTCTTAAAGGGCATTGAGGCAAGTCAACTTTGTCTGGTGGATGGACAGCGCATTGTGCCCTTGGAGAGCGCTCAAGATTACAAGCGCGCATTCGATGGCGATTTGGGTCCGAACACGGGCGGAATGGGCACCTATTCTCCCAGTAGGCTCTACACACCAGAGCTACTGGATCGCATACGCGTGAAAGTAATGGAACCCTTTTTGGAGGGCCTAAAGAAGGATGGGATTTCTTATTGTGGGCTAATCTTTATTGGCCTTATGATCGAAGATGGCGAGCCCTCGGTAATTGAGTTTAATGTGCGCTTTGGAGATCCAGAGACCCAGAGTTTGATGGTGCGACTAGAAGGCGATTTATTGGATATTTTGTGGACTACCGCCAATGGGCACCTCGATGAAGGGTTGCTGAAGTGGTCTAATGAGACTGCCGTGTGTGTGGTTTTAGCAGCTGAGGGCTACCCAGATAGCTATGTGAAGCATGCGAGAATTGATGGTCTTGAAGCCTTTGAGTCAGAAGAAAAGGCCTGGGTGTTTCACGCAGGTACAACCACCGTCGATGAGGTACTGGTCAGCAGTGGGGGACGGGTCCTCAATGTAGTTGCGTGTGGTGCATCTATGTCTAAGGCGCGTGACAATGCTTATCGCGCCATGGGTCATGTTAAAATGCCGAATAGCTTTTACAGAGGCGATATTGGCGAGTAGTGATGCGAATAAAGGATATTGGGCCACATCTCTAAATTTTTGAGATGTGGTTTTGCTTCTTTTGAGGTCCTTGTGATATACTGATAGTATTGATAGTTTTTCTCATTCGAAAGGAGATTTTGTGATGATAGGTAAAACGAGTGAAACAGAACTTAAAAAGATGTATTCCGACAAAGTTAAAGAGGCGGCGATGCGCGTACTGGTGGGACCAGAGCAAGGTTGGGATAGCCATGTGATGCGCGTGATTGAATTGGGTGTAAATGGGTATAGTCCTGAACATAGCCATCCGTGGCCACATATTAATTATATTCTCGAGGGTGAGGGTGTTTTAATGATGGCTGGTGAAGATTTTAAGGTTACCGCAGGTGGCTATGCCTATGTACCTGGGGGGACACACCACCAGTTTAAGAATGCTGGCGAGGTACCTTTCAAATTTATATGCATCGTGCCAAATGAAGGGCATCAATAGCATTTGTAAAGAGAGATAATGAGGATTGAGGGGTCTAGAGATATGGGTAATCGCTGGCGACGCATCTTAATTGTTCTAATTAGTGCATGTTTATCTATGTCTCTTTTTGTTTTGGCTGCTCTTTTAGATCTAGGTCGCGAATCGGCTCTTCAGATGGAACGCGATACTAGGGCGCTCATGTCTTTAAAAACTCAAATAGAAAAAAGTCTCGTCGATCGCCTGCGTCTCACTGATGGCATCGCCGCATTTATAAAAGTCGTCAAGACCGTAGATGCAAAAATTTTAGACCCTTATTTCGAAGAGTTGGTCACATACGACGACCCTGTATTTAGAAATATTGCTGTCATGAAAGGCACTGTGATTGGCTATCAATTCCCACTGGCAGGCAACGAGAAGTCCATTGGCGTCGATTTACTCACAGTACCCGAACAAAGAGATGCAATACTAAAGGCGATGACAGGCCTAGAACCTACAATCAATGGACCTATTGAACTCGTTCAAGGTGGTCGCGGATTAGTGATGCGGGTGCCGATTGCCCTCGAAGCCAATAATCCAAACACCTTTTGGGGTCAAATAAGCATTGTGCTTCGATACGATGAGCTTTTCGCCGAAATCGAGAAGAATGCAAGGCTAGAGGGTTATCATATTTCGATTGCCCAACTCGATGGTCTGGGCAATGAACGTCAGGTGATCTTTCGGTCCGATCAGTATCACCCATCTCACGCCACAATCGATATACCGATTATGACTGAAATGTGGCGCGTGGGCATTCACCGCGAATTGCCGAGGTTGTGGACCTACATCACTTTTCTGTTTATGGCCCTTGGACTCTCTGTATCTGTTCTCTTGTCGTGGATTATCAACAAATGGATGCTGCAAAGGGATTCTCTTAATTCTGAGGTCGATGAACGCACCAGGCAGTTGAGAGATACCAACGAAATTCTGGAGCAATATGTCGCAGAGTTCGAAGAAAAACAAGCAGAGCTCGAGATGGTCAATGGTCAGTTAGAACAATCGCTAGACGATCTTAAAGATGCGCAAGATCAATTGGTAGTGACAGAAAAACTCGCGGCCCTTGGCGATCTAGTGGCAAGTCTTGCTCACGAGATCAATACACCTCTGGGCGTATGTGTCACGCTATACTCTTTTGTAGAAGAAAATTTGGAACAGTTTAAACACAGACACCTAGATATGGAACAGCCGCTGCACCGCTCGGATCTTCAAAAGTTTTTAGAAGACAATAAAGAAGCCCTCATGCTTATGGGTCATAATCTAAAACGATCTTCTGAGCTCGTTGCGAGCTTCAAACTCGTTAGCATGGATCAATACTTAGAAGAATATCGCATTGTCAACGTGTCGGAGTACATTGATGAAATCGTCAATAGCATCAGGCCAAAGTACAAACGCATCGACAATATGCTCGTCTTGACCATCGATCCTGAAATTCGCATGTATACTTACCCCGGTGCAATTTCTCAGATTCTCACCAATCTCATTAACAACTCCGTCATTCATGGCTTTAATGGTCAACAAGAAGGCCAAATTCGCCTTTCTATCGAAAAAATCGATTCAGACTCTGTTGTCTTCAAATATTGTGATAGCGGTGTTGGCTTAGATCAAGAGGGTAAAGAGAATATCTTTAAACCTTTCTACACCACTAAAAAACACAAAGGGAGTTCTGGTTTGGGGATGCACATTGTATTTAATGCGGTGGTTAAAACGCTAGGCGGCAAAATAGAGTTAATGCCTCTAGAGCGAGGTTTCGGAGTGACGATAACATTGCCAATACGCGTAGAAAAAGACACCTAGGAGTGTGAAGTGGATAGAAAAACGAAAAGGGGCAAAGCGCTGCTTCAAAAATTTATCGAAAACAATATGCTCCTTGAGACTCTAATCGACAATGTATACGATGGCATTTGCATTGTGGATTCAGAATGTACGGTGTTGTTTTGGAATTTAGCTTGCGAGCGCTTATATAATATTAAGCGACAAGATGTGCTACATCGAGACCTTCGAGAAATCTTTCCGCAGGCGCTACTCCCCGATGTACTTTTGTATAAACGCGGGTATGTGAATCATTTGCACAGCATTCAAGAGAATAGGCAAGTCGTCATTAATGCAAAACCTATTCTCGTAGATGGCGAAGTGGTCGGCGCAATGAGCGCAGATAGAGATGTAACAGAAATTGTCGCGCTCAGTGAGCAACTGTCTTTGGCCACATCTAATATCGATAAACTTAAAGAAGAACTGGAACAGTTAACAGAAGAGCGCGTGGGATTCGATGAACTCATTGGAGTTTCCTCGACCATGCACGAGGCAGTCGAAATGGCTAAAGCTGTCTCAAAGTCAAACCTCAGTCTGTTGTTAACAGGAGAAAGTGGCACTGGCAAAGAAGTCTTCGCCCGCGCTGTGCATCACAAGAGCGCAAGGGAGGGGCTGTTTGTTCCTATAAATTGCAGTGCTATTCCAAAGGCCCTACTAGAATCAGAATTGTTCGGTTACTCTGAAGGGGCGTTTACAGGTGCACTAAAAGGGGGAAAACCCGGACTCTTCGAAATAGCACATAAGGGAACTTTGTTTTTAGACGAAATTGGCGATATGCCCCTAGATATGCAGGCGAAGCTACTGCGGGTTTTAGAAGATGGCAAGGTACAGCGCATTGGAGCTCAAAAGGCAATAGAGACCGATGTGCGCATTATTGCGGCGACGAATCACGCCCTAAGAGACCGTATCGCCGAGAAATCTTTTAGAAGCGATTTGTTTTACCGTTTAAATGCTGTTCATATTCAATTGCCGCCCTTAAGAGATCGAAAAGAAGACATTGAGTTGTTAGTTTATGAATTTACAAGACGCTATTGCAAGCGGCAGGGCATTCGCATGATCGATTATCCTCAAGAGGTGCTTAAGCGCTTAATGGCCTATAGCTGGGAAGGTAACGTACGCGAGCTTAAAAACATGGTCGAGCGCTTTGTGATTATGTGTGTCAGCCGCCATTTAGATGAGGTGACTCTCGATTTATTGCCCGAATCCATGAAGGGCAAGCCTTTGCTCCCAGTTGAACAAGTGGGTTTAATTCAGGCTGTAGAGGATTACGAGCGCCGTATGATCGAGCGTATGCTCATCGCTTGCAAAGGGAACCGCGCAAAGTGTGCAAAGAAGTTGGGGATTCCTCGAAGTACGCTCTACTTTAAGCTAGAGAAGTACGAAATTGGCCCCAAAGAAGAGGTTATGTAGCAAAAAAAGTGTTCAACAAACGGGCGGTGTGTACAGTTTTTCGTCACACGCTTAAAACGTTCAAAATAGAGACTTCTACAAGAGGTCTCTATTTTTATGTTCAATAATCCGACAGTGAGTAGAATGCTGGGCATTTTGCTATTATTGTTAATTTTCCGACAATTAAGCAAAGCGAAGGCCGGAAAACGATTTCTTAAACAATCTGAGATTTGGCATTATACTTGCTTAATATAGTGTTATTAGATTATAGGAGGAACGTATGCGCATAACAACACATCCGGTACTAGACTTTAAACGCGAAGAAGCATTTGATTTTTACTTCGAGGGCGAAAAAATGACAGGGTACCCAGGCGAGACGATTGCCGCAGCACTTCATGCAAATGATATTAAAATTCTGTCACTGAGCGCTAAAAATCACGAACCACGAGGTTTGTACTGCGCCATTGGTAATTGTTCATCGTGCCTTATGGTCGTAAACGACATTCCAAATGTAAGGGTATGTGTAGAGCCGTTGAGTCCTGGTGATCGCGTTGAGCGACAAAATGGGCAGGGGGATATTGTATGAAGACGCCAGATATTTTAATTGTAGGTGGTGGCCCTGCGGGCATGGCTGCAGCACTTTCTGCGGCGCGTTACGGAAAAGAAGTAGTGGTGATTGAACGCGACCCGCACCTCGGGGGACAATTGATCAAACAGACACACATGTTCTTTGGATCAGAGAAGCAACAGGCCTCTGTGAGAGGTTTTGATATTGCCTATAAGATGATTCAACAGATTGAGGCGCTGCCAAATGTTACGGTACTAAAGAGTACAACGGTAACAGCCCTTTACGACGATGGTGTCGTTACAGCGGTAAATAGAGCGGGCTATCATAAGTTTTTGCCAAAGACGATGATTGTGGCAACAGGTGCCTTCGAAAAGTCACTGGCATTTCCAAACAATGCACTGCCAGGTATCTACGGCGCTGGTGCTGTGCAAACCCTCATGAATATGCACGGTATAAAGCCGGGTCAGTCAGTGGTGATGGTCGGCGCTGGAAACATAGGCCTTATTGTGAGTTATCAGTTGATGCAAGCGGGCGTCGAGGTTAAGGCCATTGTAGATGCCGCTCCGAGCATTGGTGGCTACATTGTTCACGCCTCAAAAGTGAGACGCATGGGCGTGCCTATTTACACCAACTACACTGTAAAACAAGCACATGGAGAAAAGAGCCTTGAGGGCGTTACTATCTGGAAGCTCGACGAAAAATGGCAGCCGATGCCGGGGACAGAGATGCACTACGATTGCGATATTCTTTGTGTTTCGGTGGGATTATCGCCTTTGAGTGAGCTCCTTTGGCAAAGGGGCTGTCAAATGGCCTACGTACCATCGCTGGGTGGATACGTGCCAAAGGCCAATGAACATCACGAGACGAGCATTGCAAATCTATTTGTGGCAGGGGATGTGAGCGGTATTGAAGAGGCGAGCTCTGCGATGGTAGAGGGTTACCTTACAGGACTTTATTGCAATTTGCGTCTCGAAGTTTATGCAGAAGATATGGCTGCTTTGATTGCAGACTATAAATCTCAGTTGCACGACTTACGTTCGGGTCCTGCAGGTGACAAGATTCGAGAAGGTTTAGCTCAGGCAAAATTAGAGGAGGCCCTCCATGTTGGCTAATACGGGTATACCCACAGAAGAAGATTTAAAAGGTGTGTTTCCATCGATGGAACGTCTCGAAAAAGGTCCGATTGCCATTTTTGAGTGCTATCAACATATTCCCTGCAACCCTTGCTATACGGCGTGCAAATTAGGGGCGATCGAGCCTTTTGCCGATATTAACGACATGCCAAAATTGCTAGAAGAGAAGTGCTCTGGGTGCGGCTTGTGCTTGGCGAAATGCCCTGGGCTAGCCATTAGCATTCTCGATTACACCTATTCAGAAACGCAAGCACTGATCAAGATTCCCTATGAATTTTTACCTCTTCCAGCAGAAGGCGAGAAAGTTACAGCGCTTAATCGCAGCGGCGAACCCGTATGCGAGGCTGTGATTGTCAAAGTGCTCAATCCGGCTACTTTCGACAAAACGCCCATGATTTCACTGGCTTTTCCAAAGGAACATATAAAAGAAGTGCGCCATTTTAAGCGTTTAGTCTAGAGCTAAGGGTATCGGGAGGAAGATTATGTGTGAGTCAAATCGCTCAGTGGTATGTCGATGTGAGGATATTTCCCTTGAGGAAATCCGCAGCTATATCCAGATGGGCTATACAGATTTAGAAGAACTCAAGCGATTGCTTAGAATATCCATGGGACGTTGCCAAGGCAAGACGTGCCTGAGTATAGTGATGCGAGAATTGTCGATGGCAACGGGCAAACCAATGTCTGAAATTATGCCAACGACACACCGGCCGCCAACAGTAGGTATTTTGTTGGGTGACCTAGCAAAGGGGGCTGTGGAATAACATGCGATCAACGGCGAATGTAGTCATCATTGGCGGAGGCATTTCTGGTGCATCTATTGCCTACAACT
>CALFXQ010000355.1 GCA_937958285.1 uncultured Fusibacter sp.
CAAGTCGTGAAGCGAAGAGCTTGCCACTTGCAGCCATTAAACGCCTTGGATCAGATGCCTTTGCATATTACGTCGAAGATAAAACAGCAAAGCGTGTTGCTTTAGAGCTAGGCACCATTAAAGGTGAAACCGTCGAGATCATTTCTGGACTAGAAGAGTTTTCGCCAGAAGTTCAATGGATTTTAAAAGGCGTTGACGATTTGCAAGACGGCGCATCTGTAAATGTGGTAAAGTAAAAATAAAAGCAGAGTTAAAGGCCGATTTGGGTATATCTTAAGAGTGACCAATTGAGCGGAGGTGCTTATGCAAGCTATCAAACTATATGGAATCGCTTTTGCAGTGTTCGTTGTGGTCGACTTAGTTTGGCTCGCTGCAATTGCTAAGAACCTCTATCAAAAGGAGCTAGGTTACATCTTGGCCAAGTCCCCTAATTGGACGGCGGCTATCGTATTTTATCTCTTGTACTTAGTGGGTCTTGTGTACTTTGTGATCTATCCGGCTGTTGTGGCAAAAGATTGGACTTTGGCTCTTAAAAATGGCGTATTCTTTGGATTTATCACCTATGCGACCTACGATTTAACCAATCTAGCGACCCTCAAAGATTGGCCACTTAAAATCACCATAATCGATTTGATTTGGGGCTCCTTCTTAGGGGGCACCATCTCCACAGTCACCTTCTGGATTAATCAATTGACGACAAAATAGAGATTGGAGAGACTATGACACGCATTTCAGGGTACGAAATTTACGACTCAATCACAGCAGGCGCACAAAAGCTCATTCATCAACAGGCCACCTTAAATGCAATCAACGTTTTTCCGGTCGCAGATGGCGATACTGGCAGTAATTTAGCCTATACTATGAAGTGCATTTTAGCTGGTGCCAAGCGAACGGACCATGCGGGCGAGGCCCTTAGTGCTATTTCAAATGTGGCACTCGAAGATGCCTATGGCAATTCGGGGGCAATATTTGCAAGCTACCTCTATGGGCTCTCTCGTGAGGCAACTTCAAAAGAGTCATTGACACTTGCAGAGTTTAGCGAGATGGCATACCGGGCCGTCAATTATGCTTATGATGCACTTGCCAAGCCAACAGAGGGCACAATCTTGACGGTGATGAAGGTTTGGGGGACTTATTTAAAGTCTCATCATGCGAACCATCAGTCCTTGGGGAGTTTGATGAACGAGGCGGCCATAGAGGCGAAGAAGGCATTAGAGCACACCAAGCATCAGCTCAAGGTCTTGACCGATGCCGATGTGGTAGATGCTGGGGCTCTGGGGTTTGTTTACTTTCTTGAGGGCATGCGAGACTTTTTACAAGATGGCATTGTATCGATGGTACAATCCCTTCAATCTAACCAAACGAAGAAACCTTACATTGAGCATACGGAATCTGAGCATCGCTATTGTACGGAGTTCGTCTTTGAACCTTCGGCAGACTTCGACAAACAGCGTCTTTTCCAGTCGTTAAAAAAGACCGATGACGCTGTGATTGTTCAGCGCATCGGAGAGTTTGTAAAAGTGCATACCCATACCAATAAACCTGAGCTTGCACATCAGGTGGTGCGTAGCCATGGCATGGTGGTAAAGTCGAAGGTCGACGATATGCATTTTCAGATTGGCCTCCAAAAGGTTGCGAAGCGGCCTATAGGCATCGTAACGGATTCAATCGCTTCTTTGTCTAAGGAAATGTTGGATTCTGGTTTGATTTTTCAAATTCCCTTGCAGCTAATTATCGAGGGCAATACCTATACAGATCAGCTTACCCTTAGCAATAAGGGCTTATTCGACTTATTAGATAAGACAAAAAAGGCGGCAACGTCTGCCCAACCTGGCGAACGGGCTATCGAGAGAAATCTCAGTTTGATGCTGGAGCATTTTGACCATGTAATTGGCATATTCGTGTCTTCGGAAATGAGCGGTATGTTTCAAAAGGTAATTGCGGCCAGTCGTCAGCTCGACTTGAATCGATTGAGCTTTATCGACTCAAAAACCAATTCTGCAGCTGAGGGCTTGATGGTCCACACTGCCTTCGAAGGTGTTCTTAAGGGTGAAAGCCCCATAACTATAGTCAATCAACTCAAATCCCAACTGAATCGCTATCGCATTTTTGTAGAAATTCCCGATTTGCACTACGCCACACTTAGCGGCCGTGTACCAAAGGTGGTGGGAATTATCGCCGGCGCCTTTAAATTGAAGGCCATTATTTCAGTGGACGAAAACGGAAAAGGTTCAGTCACGCGCGAAAGATCCTTAATGAAGAAGGCCCAGTCTCTTGCCAATGCTGGGAAGTCCATTAAATATGGCGTGGTGTTTACTGGCGAACAAGAGGATTTTAAAGAGCGAATTGGAGAACTAAGCGCTATTTTTGGTTCAGAACCTGTTTTAGTGGCTGAGGCTTCGACCATTGTGTCTGCCTTTATAGGCAAAGGCGCTTTGGGTTTTGCCGTGCTCACTGAAGCTTAGGAGGTTAGCTATGATTCCATATTTCACCGCAATTGCCACCCTAGCCATTTACTTTACCATATTTTTTGTCATTGCTCAGATTAAGCGGGACAATTCCATAGTAGATATGGCTTGGGGTCCGGGTTTTGCTATTGTGAGTATTGCAGTAGATTTGGTCTCTGGTTTGCCCTCGATTCTGATTCTATTAATCTCAATTTGGGCCCTTCGCTTAGTGTCACATATTGCCAATCGCAACTTAAAAAAACCCGAGGACTTCCGCTATCAAGAAATGCGCAAAGGTTGGGGTGAACACCAAATGCTAAATGCCTTTTTTAAGGTCTTTATGCTACAGGGTGTACTGCTCTTTATCGTGGTATTCTCGGCCATAAGCGCCGGTGAAGTACGCCTTAATGCAACGCTTACGTATATTGGCATGGGTATTTTTATATTTGGCCTTGTCTTTGAATCCATTGGTGACGAGCAACTTCGAAGATTTGTTCGCACTAAAAAACCAGGCGAGGTGATGACGACTGGACTTTGGCGCTATACAAGGCATCCCAATTACTTTGGTGAAGCCACCCTCTGGTGGGGCATCTACCTAATTGCCCTCGCCTATGGCGCACCCTGGTGGACTGTATTTTCCCCACTTACCATCACCATTTTGGTGCGCTACATCTCGGGCGTGCCCTTACTAGAGAAAAAATACGAGAACAACCCGGCATTTGAGGCTTACAAGGCCAAAACCTCGGTGTTTATTCCTCTACCACCTAAACGCTAACAAAAGAGAGACCCGTCACCGACGGGTCTCTCTTAGTATTAGTAAGAGACCGGTTCACTAACCGGGTCTCTTTTAGTAACATATAGAGACCCGGTTAGTGAACCGGTCTCTTTATTATTTAAGAAAGAGGTAAAGGGCGTGTACGAGCTTGGTTAAAAAAGAAAAGTTGATGTGCTCAATGGTATCGGCGGGCGTGTGATACAGATTCGAGCGAAAGTTTGCCGTATCGCTTATAAAGATAGCGGGAATGCCCTTTCTCCAAAAGGGAGCGTGATCAGATCTTAAAGTATCAGGTGCTACTTCTTTGATAGATTCGTAAGGCAATGGTAGCTTTAAGGCGATGTGCGGAAAGTCAGTACCCGCTGTAGAGCAGTGACCGTGGAGTTCATTTAGCCAATGGTGAGTGTTTACACTTCCCATAAAGGCAAGATAGTTGCCACTATTTTGATCTTTTGTGGCTTGGTACGAGGAAAGGAAGTTCTCAAGACCTTGCAAAGGAATCGCTTCATAGACCTTTCTCTCATCGTCAACCCATCCTAGACAATCCATTACAAGCGCGCGGCCAATTACCGCGTGCATAGCCTCAACAAAATGGTGGCTACCCACTGTGTAATTGGGTTTTCCAGTTGGAGAAACAGCTGAAAACTCCTTGTGAACCTCCCCTAAAATCGACAAATATTGCAGTTCCTTCGCACCTAGAGTCTGAGACTCAGAAAAACGCTGCAGTCTCTCGGAGTAAGTACCAGAAGGATTTTGCTTCAAGAAATTTTGAAGGTCGGCTGTGGTTTCCACAAGAGAAGCACTGACAAGTGTACCATGTGCATCGATAATTTCATGCTCAAAAAGCAAACGATGACGTTTTTCATAATAGCCAGGATGTCCTTCCTCAAGGGTGAAGAATACAAATCCAATATTTGGTTTATCATGTTGAATAGAGATAAGTCGCGCGAGTTCAATGGAGACAGCGACTGCAGAAAGATTGTCGTTTGCACCCGGTGAATGGGGAACGGTATCGTAGTGAGAACCAATTATTGTCATATCGGGTTTAACTTCACCCCAGTAGGCGAAGATATTTCTATAAGGTCTCTGATCGCCGTAGACGTAAAATTCCTGATCCTCAACGGTAAGGCCAAAGGACTCCAAGGTATCGCGAAGACGATTAGCGCATTGGTTTAAGGCATCGTAGTTAAAATGTGGATGCTTTGGACCGACAAGGGTTTTTATGGTTTGATATAGGTATTCTTTTATGTTATTCATAAGTGTCTCCTTCTACTTTGTGTTGAGTTGTGTTTGGTTGATGACATAAGCATATATTAAATGGGTATAGATTACAAAAGTCAAAGGGTGCACTTGTGACGATTAAATCGACACTTTCTACAAAGTGTCTAGTAAGACTTAAAAAACCCAAATAGCGAGAATTGTCAAAGGAGTAACGTTTGAATGACATACGATACTAATAATAAACGAAATGCGCGTACACTAAAAGTACTCCAACAAGCGATGCTCACCTTAATGAGTGACCAGTCCTACGAGACGATAAAAGCCGTCGATATATGCCGCGTAGCAATGGTGCATCGCACGACATTCTACTTGCATTTTGAAGACAAAGAGCACTTACTTAACGAGTGTGTACATCAGGTTAAAAGCCAATTAGAGGCGGAAATAGTGATGAGTGAGTTGACTCAAACACCATCGGGATATTATGCAGAGCTTTTGAGACTTTTGGTCAAATATTTAGATGCACATCCAAACCTGCAGGCGGGACTTGTTTTGTTGCCCGAAAATCAAATATTCTGGCTCAAATTTCAAGCGCTTATTGCTCACGATGTTAAACAGCGCATGCAGCACTTTGCACAGAATGGATACAACTACCATGTACATCTCGACATCAATTCACAGTTCTTCACTAACGGCATTATAGGAACGCTTTTGTGGTGGTTACGGCACAGTCGACCCATTGAAGCCTCACTTTTTTATGAGCAGATTACCTCGCTGATGGATCCACGCAATGTACTCAGTAGATAAAGTAGATAGCTCAAGTGAGGGGCGAGCATAGGTTAGGCAAGAACATAGGTTAGGCATGAACATAGGTTTAGGTTAATTGTTCTTTGCGTTGCATTTATGTGAAATTGTGGGTATAATACCTATAAGACAATTGTGCAAACGGTTGCACAACGTAAAATAGGGGGGTAAGCATGGCATTCCATTATGGGAATACAGACATGAATACAGACAAGAATGCAGACATGAATACAGACAAAACCAAGGCGCCTCAAAAAAGTAAGAGACGATGGTTGAGCCTTGCTTTAGTTATGCTGCTTGTTTTTAGCTCAATACCGCTAACATTTGGTCAGAATTTACAAGAGGGTCAAAAGCTAATCATTCACTATCAGCGAACGGCTAAGGATTATGAGGGTTGGGAACTTTGGCTGTGGCAAGAGGGTCAAGAAGGTAAGGGGATCCCTTTTACTGGTGAAGACACTTATGGAAAGTACCTTGTGGTCGAGAATTTGCAGGCGGCCAAACATGGGTTTATCGTGAGAAAGGGCAACTGGGAAGCCAAAGATGTAGGCTTAGATCGCTTCTTAGATTTAAGTGCACTCAATCAAAAGGGCGTTACAGAGGTATGGCTTACTCAAGATCAAGAGGCCATTGTCACGAAAGCACCCAAAGGCGCGGTACCCTTGGGCACAGAAGCCGTTGGCGGGAATGCTTCAGGTGGAACGAATGTGACTCAGGCCGCCCAAAAAGACAGCGATTCTGTGAGTGTGGTGGTGCATTATCGAAGATTTGACAATGCCTACGAGGGTTGGAATCTGTGGATGTGGCCAAAGACAAAAGAGGGAAAGAGCTACAATTTTACAGGGGCAGATGCATTTGGCCAAGTGGCTGAGGTGCCGTTTACTGGCATGAAGGGCATTGAAGAAATTGGGCTGATTGTGCGTAAAGGTGAGTGGGAAGCCAAAGATACCGACGCAGACCGCTTTATTTCTGTGGCGAAGACAGGGGCTGATGGTAAACTTCACGTGTATATTGTGCAGGGAACAGAACCCTTGTATTACGATGTGAAGGATATCGATTTGTCACCGCGATTTATAAAGGCAGTGCTTATCGATGAAAAAGCGGTGAAGTTGTCTACATCGATGCCCGTGAAAAAAGCGGATATACGCGCCCAGTTTTCCATTGTGGGCGAGACAGGACATAAACTTACACCCTCTGGCGTTAGCGCATCTGGCGATATTGCCACCGAGTTTGTAATCACCTTTAAAGAAGCGGTGCGCATGGGGGAGGCCTATCAAACCCAGTTTAATGCCTATAAGCCCGTGCTGTTAGACGCATCTGGGCTATACGATACACAAGCCTTTGAAAGTGCCTACGGTTACGACGGACCACTAGGCGCAGCATATACAAAGGCAAACACGACCTTTAGAGTGTGGTCTCCTGTAGCGGCTGCAATGACGGTAAAGCTGTATCACGAAGGCCATGGTGGCACTGCATATCAATCCGTTCCCATGACACTTAAGGAAAAGGGGCTGTGGGAAGCCACTGTGGGGGGAGATCTTTCCGCAAAATACTACACCTACACCATCACCTATTCAAGCGCAGCAGGCGCTGAGCCGATAAGCAAGGAAACCTATGACCCCTATGCCCTATCTGCGGGGGTTAATGGGGACCGTTCGATGGTGGTAGACCTAGAGGCGCTAAAACCCGATGACTTTGGTAAAAGCACCCTTCCAGCCGTTAAAAAAGCCAATGACATAATCGTTTATGAAATGCATATTCGAGATCTTACAAATCACGAAAGCTCAGGCGCAAATAATAAAGGCAAATACCTAGGCGTAATCGAGCCTGGAACAACCTATAACGACGTTTCTACTGGCCTCGATCACCTTAAAGCCCTAGGCATAACGCATGTGCAAATACTCCCCATGTACGACTACAACTCCATCGACGAGACCCGTCTCGAAGACAACGCCTTTAACTGGGGCTACGACCCAAAAAACTATAGCGTACCCGAAGGCTCATACGCCACAAATCCCTTTGATGGCCGCGTGCGCGTCAAGGAGCTACGCCAAATGGTAGAGGGCTTGCATCAGTCTGGCATTGGCGTGATTATGGATGTGGTTTACAACCACACGGCTTTAAGTGCAGATTCCAATTTAGATATCTTGATGCCCGGATATTATTATCGCATGGTCGATGGCAAGTTCTCAAATGGCTCGGGCACGGGCAACGAGACCGCCAGCGAACGGGTGATGGTGAGAAAGCTTATGGTGGACTCGCTCAAGCACTGGGTCCAAACCTATAATATCGATGGCTTTCGCTTCGACCTAATGGGCGTGCACGACACAGAGACCATGACCATTATCGAGAGAGAATTGAGAAGCATTAAGCCAGATATCGTCATTTACGGCGAAGGATGGACCGGTGGTGGCACAGCACTTCCAGAAGCCCAGCGCCTTGTAAAGAAGAACATATACCAAGTACCAGGCATTGGCGCATTTAACGACGACTTTAGAGATGCCATTAAGGGTCATGTTTTTGAACCAGAAGGCAAGGGCTTTATAGCGGGGGCACTGGGCTTTATCGAGAGCTTAAAATTTGGCTTTGTTGGGGCCGGTGAACATCCTCAAATCAAGTACAGTCAAATCAACTATTCTAAGCGCGCCTGGACGCAAAATCCATCTCAGTCAGTCAACTACGTGTCTGCACACGACAATCTCACCCTTTGGGATAAAATCGCGGTGGCATCGCCTGAAGCCACAGAAGAACAGCGCCTAAAGATGCACCGCCTTGCAAATGCCATGGTGCTCACCTCACAAGGGATGCCCTTTTTACACGCAGGTGTAGAAATGCAGCGCACTAAAGAGGGCGATCACAATAGTTATAAATCGCCAGATAGCATTAACAACATCC
Source organism: uncultured Fusibacter sp. (assembly GCA_937958285.1). Taxonomy (GTDB): domain Bacteria; phylum Bacillota; class Clostridia; order Peptostreptococcales; family Acidaminobacteraceae; genus QQWI01. Next base: position 8,140 of record CALFXQ010000355.1, read on the forward strand.
AGTGGCAGTGGAAAGTCGACCATGCAGATACCTTTGCATATTATCAAGGACTAATTGCCCTCAGAAAAGCCTATCCTCAACTACGTCTAGAAACTCAAGAAGACGTGGCCACACGGGTACAGTTTTTCGACCACACAGAGGCAAGTGCCATAAAACTCCCAGAAAGCGAAACGCTAATAGGCATGCGCATTGTACCGCGTATGGAGACAGAAGCAAGCTCATCAACTGAAGCAAGCTCATCCACTGTACAAGAAACGCTCCTGATGTTCTTCAACGGTTCAAGTGAGGATCAAACCATCAACTTGCCTCAAGGACAGTACAAGCTTTTAGTGGATGCCAACATGGCCACCGACAAGTCAGAAGTTGTAGCATTGGGCGGTGAGATTGTGGTACCAGCCACTTCGGCCTTGATTTTTGCACAGGTACCTGTAGCTGCTGCCGCTTCGACCCCATCGGGCACTGTGATATTTATCTCTGTTGCTCTTGCCTTGTCACTGCTAGGCGGGGGAACATGGTACTTTTTAAAGCGCTCAAAGAAATAAACAACTACAAAAGTGCAAAAGATTAAAACAACTCAGTCCAAAAACCCAAAAAAAGCCGCTCTTAAAAAGAGAACGGCTTTTTTTATCCTCACACCGACATCACTATAAGAATTCTTAAAACTGAGGTCGATATTGCTCGATAGTTTTGCCCTTATAAGAGATGGCATTTACAGGGCATTGATGAATACAGCGGGTGCAGAGCATGCACTGTTTGCCAAATGTTGCTTTAGAAGCGGCCTTCGCATTCGCTGTTGAATTTGTGTTGCTGGATGCAATTGTTATGTTGGCTTTTGGGCATTGGCGAACACATAGGCCACAGCTGGTACATGCATCACTCGCTGCGTAGTCCTTGCCCATTCCCTTGGCCATTATGCGAAACACATCTGCCAATAAATCGATGCCAATAAGTCCAAGTGCGCTCATGGCGGGGCGATTGCTCTGAACCTGTACCTGCTCTTGAACCTGCGCTGCAGTACCAGCTCCTAAAACCGAAGCGAGGTGAGAGGTCACTTGCTCAGGCATTTTCGACCACAGCGCTCTTTGCTCTTCTAGAGGTGTGGCTGCGTATTTGTCGATATAAAAGTTTCGCGGCATTACATAGGCCTGCTCCCCGACTACGGCAAAGCCCTTCTTTTTCAACTTTGCACTTAGGCTATGCACGCCGTGGGCATTGTCGATAACAGCAGATGTGCTAAATGTAAGTGCGCGTATGCGCTTATTCGCACCCGCCTCGCGGCCCGTAATTTTCGAAAGGGAAGTTCGCAGCCAATGAATGAGTAGATCGGGAACATTGCCGGCGTAAATGGGACCGCCAACAGCCAAAATATCTACATCTTTTAAATCTGAAGCGAGGTCCTCTTGCCTCTCAAGATAGGCTTCTAAGGAGCGCAGTGCACTTGAGTACCCCATACTTTCAAGAGAATCGGCATAAGCTTTTGCAACGCCTTTTGTATTACCAGTGCCACTAAAGTAGATAATGAGTGCCTTTTGTTTGTTAATATTTTCGACCTTATGCATGGCTTGCAACCCCCTTTTCTAACTGAGCGATCATTACACGAAGTGCATCTGAGGTACTTTTTAGCTGTGCTTCATCGATACCATTGACCATTAGGTGGTGTGTCTTTTGCAAAAAAGCGACGAGTTCGGGTTTTAAGGCACTACCTAGCTCAGTGAGCACAACACTTTTATCGCTGCGCTGCACATATCCTCTCGATACCAGTTTACCTAGATTTCTGCTCACATTGGCTTTGTCGATTCCCAAGCTCTTGACCAGATTGGCCTGGGTCACAGTACCCTCACTTTGGTAGATCACCATTAAAATCTGTAGTTGCCCGCTGCCGAGGCCATAGGCCTTAAGGGCGAGCTCAGTGTATTGCTTGAGTAGCTTGCCAATCATAAAAATTTGATCGGCAATCCATATTGAGTCGTTATTCATATTGGTCTCCTAGGGAAAGGCAGCAGTCGTAATTTTCTTTCCTTGTTGTGTACGCAACTTTAAGTTGCTATCATCTTATCACACAATTGTTGTGTACGCAACAAAATATGATTTAAGTTTGCCTACAATTAATACGGCACTTAAAATAAACCCTACAAAATTAGACACACTTGTTTGTGACTAAAATTGTAGAGTTTATTTAAAAGGTCGTATTCTTAATACATATACTTTTAGTTTTTTTGGAAGTGAGTACTAATAAATGTGCTTTTTATAGCGTTTGTCAATCCAAGCAACAAATACCCACGACATAAGACTAGTTAAGATAGTGAACGGCGTTTTGGGGAATAGTAGAATCACTAAAAAACTCATTGTATTATTTAATGCATGCAGCAGAACTGCAAACCAAATGTTGTGAGTTTTCTCGTAAATAAAATTTGTAATGTAATTCATTGCGACAATAGAGGCAGTAAAGCCAATTAGCGAAGGAAGTAGCACTGCAGCTCCAAGAGGCAAATACATAATTATCATGATTGGGTAATGCCAAAACGCCCAAATTAGCCCACCGCGCCACGCAATATCCCAAAACGAGAGACCTTGGGAACGCATTTCAGTGTAGACCACACCACGCCAACCAAACTCTTCTGTGCCACTTGTGACAAAATTGGATATAAAATATAGACCAACGGATATGAGTAGTGTCGTGAATGTTGTATTGGCAATATTATGGGATGCCAACAAGCTTATAATAATCACAGGTAGTGATGATACTATTGGAACGAGGAGTGTTAAGTACCACAGCTTGTTGGAGTCTTCATTTTCTGAAGTCGAACCGACTGATAATTTAACAGAAGAAGACACATTATCTGCTTTTCGAGTAACTAGATACCCTATTAATGGGCCATAGACTGCAAGTGCAAATAGCAACTGAGGAATGCGTTGATTACTAGCCCATGTTTCTGACCAGAGGCTGAAGAGGGTACTATCCATCACTAAGCTAGTGCCCTGTAGATTGCTCATTAAGTACGCAATAATCCAGCCAAGCCAGGACCATGAAAATGCAATTAGTACATAACGCTTCGTCTTTTTAGTCATAGATTTCACATCTCCATATTATTAACTGTGTGAATGTTCAGAATTTATTATACCCTAAAATTTGGGGCACGCTCAAGTGCTATAGTGCAGATGTTAAAAATATCTACCATTTTGTTCGGCTTATGGTCACTTATCAGACAATCATCTCTATTGTATTGAATGAGTTGAATAGAAGCTATGTTTATGGATAAATATTGAGATATGATGTAGAATTAAATGTATTGATGTAGAATTAAATGTATTACTGTTGCTACTTTGCCACAAATGAGGGGTTAAACACGATGGGAAAGATCCTTGTCTATGCAACTAATCACATTACATTTGAGCGAATTAAGAAAAATTTAGTCGGTCATGTAGAAGAAGAACTCGTTTTTATCGACCAGGATCACAATAAAAAAACAAGATTATTGCCCCATCTCAAGCAGTGTAATCTTGCATTAGTCGACTTTGATTCAGAGCTAGATGATGCAGTTTTATTTGTACAGACCATTAGGCAAACCTCAGCAACATCAAAGATTCCAATACTTGGCATGAGTTCGGTGAGCGAGGTGGCTTTTTTGAAGCGCATTATGGATGAAGGATGCAGTGACTTTATCTTAAAGCCATTTGAAGAAGTTAACTTGGTGATGCGTGTGCAAAAGGGTTTAAATAATCAAATTGTGGTTGATCCAAGTGGATACTTGAAGAACAATTCACAAAAGAGCGTAATGCTACAAGAAGAACAGCTGCCCATAGTAGTACCTCTGGAATGGCATTCAGACTTTGAAATTGGGGTGCCCGAGGTAGACGACGATCATAAGCGCATTTTGGAGCATTACAAGCAGCTTTATTTGAGCATGCGAGAGGGCAAGGGACTTGGAGACTACGAGGCACATGTCAACTTTCTCATGGCCTATGTGACCGAGCACTTCGAACGTGAAGAGCGTATTCAAGAGTCGAGCCAATATCCGGGTTTTGAACAACATAAAAAGCTCCATCTGGCATTTACACAGCGGGTGGCGCGACTGATGCAAGATTTTCAGGGTAAAGAGGTGACGCATAGAGACCTCATTCAGCTCAATTTGTTTATAAAAGAGTGGTTATTGAGGCACATTCTCGTGGAAGATCGAAAACTGGGCCACCATATGAGACAGCAATAAAAAGAGCGCTTTACAGCCGGTGTGATTCACACATGCGACTGTAAGGCGCTTTGTTTGTTAAATCGCTGAATCTTTTGGAGGCTTAACCAAGGTAAGCAGATAGCCGCCGATGATAAAAAGAATGACGATGCTCAATACGCCGTATTTTGAGTGTCCAGTGGCTTGAGAGGTGACGCCCACTAGCACAGGGCCCATAATCGCAGCGAATTTGCCAAAGATGTTGTAGAGGCCGAAGAACTCGTTGGCATTTTCTTTGGGCACGAGCTTTGCGAAGTAGGAGCGGCTAATTGCTTGTATACCGCCTTGAACCGTACCGACTGCCATGGCGAGCACCCAAAAGTCGAAGGTGGTCTTTAAGAAGTAAGCGTAGATGCAGATGCCCGTATAGGCGGCGATGGCGACATAGAGCATCACTTTGCCTTTAAAGCGATGGGCGAGCTTACCAAATATTATCGCACAAGGGAAGGCCACAAACTGGGTCACAAGCAGGATAATCAACAAGTTATTGGAGGTCACCCCAAGATCTGAGCCGTAAGAGGAGGCCATTTTAATAATGGTATCCACGCCATCGATGTAAAAGAAATAGGCAATTAGAAATAAGAAAGCGGATTTGTGTTGTTTTGCGTTTGTCAAAGTGTTGGCAATTCTGGCAAAGCTCTTTCGAATATACTGAGGCTCTTTTGGTATCCCGTGCACTTGCTTGACGTTTTTTGCAAGGGGCATACTAAAGGCTGCCCACCATATGGCAGTAATCATAAAGGCAATTTTGGGGGTAGTGAAACCGCCAAAGGGCAACACGCCTGAATCAGATAGCAAAATGATGGCCAAGGAGATAATAAAGGGAATTGTGCTGCCAATATACCCTAAGGCGTAGCCCCAAGTGGAAACTTGATCCATGCGCTCATCTTCAGTAACATCGACTAAAAAGGCATCGTAGAAGATATTGCTACCAGAAAAGCCGATTGTGCCAATAATGTACATCACGAGCATTGGAACCCATTGACTTTCTGGCACGATGCCAAGCAAAAGACAACCTGTAACACCAATGGCCAGAAAGAACATTAAAAAGCGCTTCTTTAAGCCCATATAATCTGCAATGGTACCCAATATTGGCGCCATCAGCGAGATGATTAAGGTGGCGATAGAATTGGCGTAGGCCACATAAGCCGTCGACATATGGGCTGCAACACCTGCTTGTGTGGCAGCAGCTTTAAAGTACAAGGGAAAAACTGCAGTGGTTACCGTCATGGTGTACGCGGAATTTGCCCAGTCGTACAAAGCCCAACTGCGCTCTAATTTCGTGAGTTTCATATGCCCTCCTCAGAGATACCTACGCGATTGATTACAGGTGTTTCGTTTGCTTATGCTCGGGTGACAAGGTGCGCTTAAAACTTTCGCCATCTACGTTTAGCAGGCTCCATCCCATTAAATCAGCCAAAGTTGGCGCAATATCGACTAGGTGCATCTTTGGAATGTCGACGTGGGGCTCGATATAGGGACCTCTTACATAAAAGACGGTATTGTAATCTGCAAGTTCAGGCCTAAAACCATGCACGGCTGTAACAGAAGCCCCTTTGTAGTAAGGAATTTGGGCGACGGGTTGAATCCAGGGCTCAATAAGGTCGTCAACAAAATGGTATGGCGGTGTCGCCTCTAGCATGCACCAGGCCCTAGGATCTGCACCCTTGCTCACAAGTGTATCGTGATCGTAGATTTGAACCTCTGGCATATCGGCAAAAAGGCGCTGAAGATCTTCTAAGACCTCATCTTTTAGTGCATCGTCAAATCCATAAATGTAACAGGAGCCATCGCAAGATTTGGCGTAGGCTTTAATCTGCGTGAGCTGCACACCCTCAATTTCTTTAGGTTCCTTGATTTTTCGAAAGCCCAGAAGGTTTTTTTCTTCTATGGGCTCCTCGTTTTCGGTGATGTGCTTTAAATACCCCAAAAGCTTGAGCTTTTGATTGACGCTGATGCCCTCGGTCACATCTTTAGAACTGTGATCGCCTAGAATGGCCAGATAGGCATGGTTGTATTTTTCGTGGGCGGCCAAGGCATCTAAGATTTGGGTTAGCCTGACATCATGGCGGTGGAGTGCATCTATGGCCTCGGGACTGTTGTGTCCGTGCAAGTGGCGTATGCTGTCTAAGTCGGTGAGGTGGACAAGGAGCATGTCGGGTTGGTACTTTTCGATGGTTTCGAGGGTGCATGCGGTGGTGAAGTGATCGAGTGCGGGTTGTTTTTTGCCATCGCGCAAGTGACCGTGATTTTTTACCATGCCCAGTTGGTACATTGGCGTACCTGCATAGACCGAAACCATCATTTGAGAGGTCCATTTGCGATTGCTAAATATTTCGGGCATATTGTAGGCAATTTTACTTCTGCCTGTAGTGGGCCACAAAAGTGCAGCAACGGAATAATCGTTTTGGTGGGCCACATCGTAGAGTGTGGGCACCTTTAAATCCTTTTGATACCAGTACCAGTCTGGGCTCTCATAGCGCTGGGGTTCGACTTTCGTATTGTCGACAACGCCATGGCGTATGGGGAAGCAGCCGGTGATAATGCTGGCATGTGCGGCGTAAGTAATCGATGGGTAGACGGATTGGACTTGTTTAGAGCCGCTGGCTTCACTTAAGAAGCGCTTGAATCCAGGCATTTCGGATACGTACTCTAAATCTTTGGTAGAAAGGCCGTCGAAGGAGATTATCACTAAGGGTGTTTTCATGGGCACCTCGAGAATAGATTTAATATCATACACACTATGATACCATTTTTGATATTTGTTGTGTTTATTCTTCGTTAACTCTTAATGGGCGGGAAGGTCAAGGCGCTTTGCAAAAAATTAGGTGACTTCGATCCACGAAGACCACCCATTAAATCAGAGGATATTGATATCATCCCTTTGATTGTGTTTTGATTACAGGTATTGAAAGAACTTCACATCTTCCTCTAGAAGGTGATCGACGATAAATTCTTGTATAAAAACGGCGAGTACATCTAGGCCCTTAAGGGACTTATTTTCTAGTGGCACCTCCCAGCCCTTCATTTTAGATAATAATTCGTCATGACACTTTTGATGGTGCTTGAGTACCTCTTCTGGGAGACCAATCTGCTCTAGAAGCTGAAGCTCTGTGCTAAAGTGCTCCCTTGTGAGGGCGAGCAGGGCTTTAAAGCTATCTGTGAGGGCAAGGGGATTGCCGTCGTCTCTAGTGAGACTGATAAGTTCGTCGGAGCGTTTAAATAGCTCGTGATGCTGGGCATCGATGAGGGCGTTACCCGAATCTAGATTGCTATTCCACTGAAGCTTTAGAAGACTTAATCCCTTTACAAATTCAGCAGCAAAAACCATATTGCGACCCGAGTGCTTGGCCCGATAGAGGGCGAGGTCGGTGCGCTTGAACCACTCCGAAAAAGGTTCGTGTCGCAGTCTTTGCGCGGCGCCAAAGCTGGCGGTGGTCACCCCCGACTTGGGATGCTCGTACAGATTGAGTCGACTTCTGATTTTCTCGGCTACGACTAAGGCCCCTGAAAGCTCGGTGTCTAGCATGAGGATTGCAAACTCCTCGCCACCCCATCTAATGATTGCATCTGACTGACGAAGGCAGGTTTTGGCTATGCTTGCAGTCTCGATGAGAACGGTGTCGCCCACATCGTGTCCCCAGGTATCGTTGACGCGCTTGAAAAAATCTAGATCGAATAAGATTAGCGATAGCGGACGATTGAAATCCCCAGTGATTATGGGATCTGCCAGCAAACCCTCAAGATAATTTCTATTGTATAGACCGGTTAGGGGATCGTGTTCTGCCAATTGGGTGAGGCTAAGTACATTCTCTTTAACCCCCTGGATATTGATGAGAATGCCCTCGTACTGCCAACTATCTGTACCTGAGGTAATCTTTGTGAGGCGTATATCCACCCAGAAGGCTTCTCCTAGAGCGTTGATAAGCTCTAGCTCGAGGGCGTACTGATCGTGGGCTTCAAGCAGAATTTTTGAAATCCAATTGCTGTCATCTGGGTTTTTTAGAACTTGAGTGGGACGATTACCGCTAAATTCCACAAAGGCCTTTAAGGAATCGCACTTGAACTGGTCTAGAAAGTATGGATTGACATACAAAAAACGACCATCCTTAGATAGGATGAACATACCTACTGAAACAGAGTGCATCAGCCGTTCGGTCATGAGCTGGATGGTTTGAGCGAGTTCGCCAAACTCATCATGGCGGTCGATGCCAAAAATTTCTTCGTCTTGGAAGAGGTCCTGCTTGTCTATGCTGGTCTTAAGCTTTTCGAAGGGGTGAACAAATTGTCGACTGACGAAGAGATTGACAATAAAGGCCATAAAAAATGTAGCACCAATGGCGATGGCAATAAGGGGTAGAAAATTTGTTGGCCGATAGAGGGCACTCATGCTAAAGAGCGTCGCTACATGCCAATTGGTACCTTGTATGGGCGCGAGGGCAGCAAACTGATAAGGGCTGTCTTTTACAGGTATTACAGTGGTGGTCCTTGGCGCTTTTAAATAGGTGTCTATTGCCTCTTTATAGGCGGTGTCTTTAGCGTACTGGTAGAGGGTTTTTGAGGTATCCCCAGAGAGACCAAAGTTGTTTTCGTAAATATTTTCAAAGTCGGAATCCATTTGGATAGCGCCGAACTCGTTGAAGACAAGGGTTTTTGCCCCATGCTTTTCGTGCTCTTCGAAAATAGCCGAAATCAGAGCGTCGATATTGAGACCCGTGCCTAAGATGCCGATGGTTCTGTTGGTATTTGGGTCGATTGCCCTGACGTTAATCCAGACCCGCATTCTATTGATGAAGCGGTCCAAATCGATGTTTAATAGATAAGGGTCATAGGCTTCGATGGTCTTAAAAAACCAAACATCCTTAGGCTCTTTAACGTTTAAGGTACCACTTGGCTTTGTACCTTCAAATTGGTCACCAGGATCGACAAAGTAGATGTGCTTTGAGCTGTCAAAGGCAATAAAGAAGTTCTGGTCCTTGTATATGCTGTTGAGCTCTTCGATTTCTTTAAAGGCAAGGCGTTTTAACGTGGGGTTTGTCTCATTGGCAAGCCATGCCAGCAGTGCGTTTGATTTCGAGGCCTTCAAAGAGAGAGCAATTTCCCTTGAAATCAGCGCTTCAAAGTCTCCGACAAACTCGTTTGTATAGAGGCGGGCATAATCTTCGGAAACATGCAAGGTAATTTTCCACATTTCATTGGCCATCATCAACGCCGTTATAAGCAGTGTGGATATTACCAAGAGAATCATGACGACTCTAAAGCGGTAGCGCAGACTGTGGTGTTTTTTCATAGAATCCTCCGACAACACGGATTGTAAGCCCATTTAGTGGTCTAATCTAGTGCTAACTCTATACATACCAAATATTTACCCACGATTGAGGTATTAAAGCCAGACATTATCGCATTCATCAAATGATAGGGGACCTAGCTTTCTCAGTGTAGGCCCTATTGACAAATTTTAGAATCGGGTGTAAATTGATATTACGTCAAGCGATATATCGTCATGCGTTATAACGCAAAACGTTACAACGTTCGGCGGTATATTGGTTTACATTTGGGTTTGTAATGAGCAAGGGGGCATTTCTATGGCAGCACAGGAGCAAAGCGCATTAACTGAAGCGGTGTATTATATTCTGCTCACTTTGGTTGATCCCATGCACGGCTACGGCATTATGCAGCGGGTAAAAGTCCTTAGCGATGGTCGTGTTAACCTGGGACCTGGAACCTTATACGGTGCCATAAACACATTGCTAGAGAAGGGCTGGATTCAAGCCGCTTCGTCGGCAGAGGAAAATAGCCGTCAAAAGGCCTACCTGATCACAGAGCGAGGCCTTGCGGTTTTGGCAAGAGAATTACTGAGGCTCGAGGAGCTTTTGTCGCATGGCAGAGAAATTTTGAGTGAGGCACGCGCTCACAGATGGCCTTCATCAGAAGGAGGTGTGCGATGAAACACATCGTGTGGCGTCCTTACTGGGATTATCAGAAGGAAGAGCAGTGGCTCAACAGCATGATGGCCAAGGGGTATGCACTCTCTGATTACTCGTGGTGCCGCTACGTATTCGAAGAAGCACCAGTGGGTGCTTATGTGTACAAACTGGACTTGTTAGAGCGAGCACCCTCTGCACCCGAGAGCTTAGCTTATCTCAGATTTTTAGAAGAAAGTGGGGTACAGGTTGTAGCCACCTATATGAAGTGGGTGTACTTAAGGCAACCTGCACATTTGGGAGAATTTAATCTTTATACTGACAGAAAATCTCTTTTGTCGCATTATAAGACTATTATGAGGTTTTGGGGTATAATGATAATATTGGAAATTGGTATTGGATTGATAAACCTCTTTATGGGCTTGATGTCTGTCATGATGTTTGGAGAGACTATTGGTATTGTCAATCTCACCATAGGTGCCTTGCCACTTCTAATTGGGTTACTACTTCTAAAAATGGTCATAACCATATTCTTAAAGGTAAGAGATTTAAAGCGCGAAATAGACATTATGGAATAGCATAAGGGGGACATTATGATTGAGGTCAAAGGACTAACCAAGACGTTTCACGATAAAAAACACGGTGATGTAAAGGCCGTGAATCACGTGAGCTTTAGTGTAAATGCAGGTGAAATTTACGGCCTACTCGGCCCAAATGGTGCTGGAAAAACCACATTGCTTCGCATGTTGGCGACTATTATGAGCCCAACTGAAGGTCATGCGATCATCAATGGTTGCGATACGAGTACCGATCCAGATGGCGTAAAGCACGCCATTGGCTTTTTATCTGGCAATACAAAACTGTATAAAAAACTCACACCTATCGAGACACTGCGCTTTTTTGGCAAGTTTTATAATATTGAAAAGAGCGTGCTCGAGTCCCGTATCCAGCACATTATTAAAAGTCTCGACATGGAGGACTTTAAAAACCGCGTAGTAGAAAAGCTCTCAACAGGCCAGGTACAGCGCACCTCGATTGCCAGGTGCTTAATACACGATCCTCAAGTCTATATGCTCGACGAGCCCACCTTGGGACTCGATATTTTGACGAGCCGCACCATTATAGACTTTATAAAATCAGAAAAGCAGCGGGGCAAAACCATTGTCTTTTCAACCCACTATATGGAAGAAGCAGATGCCCTTTGCGATCGCATTGGCCTTATACATAAAGGCGTACTGCTCGCTTCAGAAAGCACTGAAGAAATGCAGCGCTTGACAGGTAAGACTGCCATCAGAGATATCTTTCTTCACTATATCGATTCAGGTGCTTTCGAGGAGCCATCAAAGCTCAACGAGGTGTACTTAGGTGGAGGAGAAAGCCATGGCAAGTCATAAAGTCTATGCAATTTTCACCAAAGAAATGCTTTCGCTCTTCCGAGATAAAAAAGCGCTGATGACCATGCTATTGCCAGTGCTCATCTATCCGGTCATGATGCTTTTATTTCTTGGCGTTTTTAATATGGTAGATCAAGACCGCGAGGAGCAAGCGTTCAAACTGTACGTAAACCCACAAGTTTCAGAAGGGTTAATCGACTATCTAAAAAGTGACAAGCGCCTTGAAGTGACCATTCAAGATGCTGTTGTCGCTAATATCGACTATGAGGCAGTTGACGGCTATCTTATGGAAGGACCCAAGTTCTACTTTCATTCGAGCTTTAAAAAGAGCATAGATTTAGGCGAACACCTCAAGACATCTTATTTGGAATACGTAGAAAGTACGCGTACAGAAGCGTTAAAAGACCTTAAGGTTTTCGATGCCTACAATGGCTTAGTGTTAATGAAACAAGAAGATATTAGCGGCAATGGCGACAGCCGCGTGCTCAGCATGTTGCTGGGGATGCTCGTGCCGTATATGGTGGTCCTTTACGGCCTTGTGGGTACCTTTACTCTGTCTTCAGACCTCAGTGCAGGTGAAAAAGAGCGCGCAACGCTAGAAACCATTTTTTCAGTGCCTGTTAAGCGCTCCGAAATTATTACAGGCAAGCTGTTGGCGTGTGTGGCCGTAGGTATTCTCAGCGGACTCATCAACTTAACGGCCATGTTCCCCCTCGTGTTGGCACTTGCATCGTCGTTCCCTGCCATGGAACTGACCGTGAGTGTTTGGGCATTTGTATTATTACTGCTCCACGTGTTGCCAATTATGGTTATTTTCTCGGCAGTCTTTATCGGCATGGGGATGTTTGCGCGCACTTATCAGGAGTCCCAATCCTATGGTTCACTTGTAATGATTTTACTCATGGTACCAACTTATGTGGTAATCCTGCCCGATGTACAGTTTTCGGGTGCAATGGCCTTTGTGCCCATTTCAAATGCAATGCTACTTATGCGCGATGCGATAATGGGCTCCATTAACTGGGCGCAAACGGGCCTTGTGATCGGTTACAATATTGGAATCGCCGCTATCGCAGTGGCTGCAATGGCCTGGGTTTTCACAAGTGATAGAGTAATCTTTGGAGGTGACAGCGCATGAAATTACGTTGGCACATGATATGGAATGGCATCGTAAAAGAAGCCATGGCACTGCTGCGCAATAAGCGCGTCCTTTTCGGTATTTTCGGCCCACTGCTCATTATGCCAGCACTCCTTTGGGGCTACGACGCCTTTAGTAGTTCTGTCGACCGAGCAGCAGAAGAGTCAAAGAGTCAAATCGCCATAGTGAGCGAAATGCCAGAAGCCTTAATAGCGCTCATGAAAAAAAGAGAAGACATCGCGCTGGTGCAGAATCCACCAAAGACGCTAGAGGACCAGCGAAAAGCAGTCGACGAGAATCAACTTGAAGTGGTGTTGAGCATCGAAGATGGCGCCTATATGTTGAGATATGACTTTGGTCGCTCCAATGCCCAGCGTGCGGCATCAAGAGCAATCGAGGTCCTCGACGCATACCGCCTCACCCTTCAAAAGACGCTTGTGTCAGATGCTGGTGGCGATGAAGCACTCTTAAATGCGCCGAAATGGCTCGCAGAAGATATGGCCACCGATACAGAAACAGCCAGAAGCAGTGTAAGTGGCTATATTCCAGCATTTATCATCTTGTATTTGCTCATGACTCTCTCGAGTTTTGCCATCGAGATGACCACCACAGAAAAAGAGGGTGGCACCATGGAAACACTGATGTCGCTGCCAATTACGCGCATGGAACTACTTACAGGTAAGCTCTTGGCGTGTATGCTCTTTGGCTTAATGACCCTCATTGTTATTTTGGGAGGCTTCTATGCAATGCTCCCCTTCTTTGGCAATACAGAAATCGCCCAGCTCAATGTGACCTTTGGCTTACTCAGCACAATCTTACTCACCTTGGTGCCGCTTTTGATTTTAGGTGCCGCCATGACCATTGCTACGGGCATGATGGCCAATAGCTATAAAGAATCGAGTGCATATTTAACCCCCGTGCTCTTTATGTTTATGATTCCCGCCTATATTGGCACAATACCAGGGCTTGAGCTCTCTGGAACCTTGAGCCTAATACCCATTTTGAACGCAACATTACTTGTGAAAGATGCATTTTTGGGCCAACTGAATTGGTCTCTGTTCTTTATTGTATTTGTGATTAATTTGCTGTTCGCCCTCATGAGTTTGGGCATTATGTCGAAGATTTTTAGCTCAGAAACGCTGATTTTTGGCTCTGGAAAAGAACTTACCTTCCAGCTTAAACGCGGCAAATTGGTCAAACGAGAGCTACTAGAGGCGCAAGATGTGCTGATTGTGCTGGCTACTGTAATTGTGCTGTTTGTCTATTTGAATATGTTGCTGCCACTTTTTACAACCGTCGAGGTGACTTTTTACAGCTCGCAATACGGCATCTTTGTGGGGATACCGCTCTTAGTACTCTGGTATTTAAAGGCGGACCTAGTGGCATCGCTGAGCCTCAGATTGCCAAGGGTTTCTGAGCTTCGCTTTGTGGCGGAGGGTGTGCTTTTATGGGGCGTGGCTTTTGGTTTGTCGCATTTATATGGTTTGTGGATTGCGCCTTACATCGGAGAAGCGCCAACACTCGTGGGCCTAGAGCAGCAGTTGGCCGCAATGCCACTTGTGATGCAGTTTGTATTTTTGGCGCTCACACCTGGTATCTGCGAGGAGTTTCTCATGCGTGGCTTTGCATTAAAGCCCTTGGGTAGGCGCTTTGGGGGCGTTGGCGGCGTGTTTATTACAGCGGCCATATTCGCCCTTATACACTTGGATTTTGTGCGCTTAGTACCCACCTTTTTATTGGGACTTGCCTTTGGCACGGTCACATGGCGGTCAAAATCTGTTTATCCCGCAATGATACTACATGTCTTGAATAACGCCATCGCCCTTTTTATGATACAATAGAGCTAAAGTCAAAGAGAAAGTGGTGGAAAAGTTAAATGGGTAGAGGCAATGGAAATAAGCCAGATCACGGCCGTCAAAAGGCAATAACAACAAAACAAGAACGCAAAAAAGTAAGCGCATCGATGCTCGCGCGCTGGGAAAAAATGAAGGGTAAGGGCAAGTGGCGCTACATTTTAATAGATGTCATGCTGCTGCGACAAGTACTTTTAGTTGTTGCGCTGTTACTCACCTTCGAATTTCTGCTCTTTAGAAATACCAATCTCACAGTGATAGGCACTTGGTGGACCATTGCCTTAAGGGTGGCTCTGGCCGCTGTAAATGGCGTGGCCACGGGCGTGCTCGAGTGGTCGCTTATCGATAAACTCGTGCACAAGCGGTTTACCCACTTACTTCAGTTATGGGGGCAATTCGTTTTGGTGTATGGCGTGTTGGGTTACGGCGTGCCACTGGGGCTTTGTATGCCCTATCTCCCAGAGGGTCTTGTCAATCTACTGATGTTCGTTGGCTTGTACTTGGGTATGGGGCTCGTGTTTGGCGCAATAATGTTCGGCTTTAGCGCCTACAAAGGCGCCAGTGGCTGGGAACAGTTTATCGATTCTAAGAAGTAAAAAAAGCGTTGTTGGCCCAAATAATAATTGGGCTAACAACGCTTTTTAGCTTAAAGCATTTTCTCCATAATCGCTTGTGAGCGCTGAATAAAGGCGGTCATCTGCTCTGGAGTTAAAGGTTTGTGGCTGAGTACTGCGAGGTCGTAGAGCTGTTGAGCAATGAGCTCTGTTGTCTCATTTGGATCGAACATGTGCTCGAGGGCGTACTTGACCAGTTTGTTGTTCTTGTTGAGCACGAGGGTCTCGTCTGTTGGGAAATTCATACCGCCCATGCCCATGCCGCCCATGTTGTACATTTTCATCATATCTTGCATGCGGCGGCTGCTCTCAGAAAGGGTAATCATACTCGCTACTTCTGGAGATTTAAGGGCCTTAAGCTCTACCTTTACATCTTCTTTTGATAGGGCCTTTTTAAACAGTCCAGCGAGGGATTCCATAAGTGATTTGTGTTTTTCTTCGTCTTGGTTCTCTTCTTTTTCTGTGAGAAGATCGGAAATATCTGCGTCGACGCGCTTAAAGCTCACGCCTTCATTCTTAGACTCAATAAAAGTGATAAAGGGTTGGTCGATGCGCTCAGGAAGCACAAGTGCTTCAATGCCGTGATCTGTGAGGAGCCTCACGTACTGCGCCTGTTGTACGGGGTCGCTTACATAGTAAACTTCTTTCTCGAGTTTGTCTTTCATGGACTCGAGGTATTCAGGAAGTGTGATGTTTTTATCGCCAGTAGACTTATACAGAATGCTGTCTTTTAACTTGTCGTAGAACTTGTCGTCTTTTAATGCGCCAAATTTGACAAATGGATTGATATCGCCCCAGAATTTTTCGTAGTTTTCGCGGTCGGATTTAAACAATCCATTGAGCTTATCTGCGACTTTTTTAGTGATATAATCGGAGATCTTTTTTACAAAACCGTCGTTTTGTAGGAAGCTTCGCGACACATTTAGCGGGAGATCAGGGCAATCGATGACACCTTTTAGGAGCAATAGAAACTCGGGAATGACCTCTTTAATATTATCTGCCACATAGACTTGAGAGTTATAGAGCTTGATTTGGCCCTCCATGCTTTCAAATTCCATGTTGATTTTTGGGAAGTACAGAATGCCCTTTAAGTTGAAAGGATAGTCCATATTCAGGTGAATCCAGAATAAAGGCTCCTTGAAGTCGTTAAAAGTTTTGCGGTAGAACTCTTTGTACTGTTCATCGGTAACTGCAGAAGGCTGCTCCATGTACAGGGGCTTTACATCGTTGATTGGCTTTGGCGCTTTAGGTGCTTTAGGTGCTTTCGGTGCTTTAGGTGCTTTTGTAGCATTCGAGGATTTTACAGCATTTGGAACTACTGCGCCATTTTCATCGACCTCGGCCACATCGTCTAGACCCTCTACGCGCTCAGGTGTATCGATTAAATCGAAGTCATCTGCATCTGTATCCAAGTCTAAATCCATGTCTAAGTCTAAGTCCGAGTCGTCTTCTACTGGTGCTTCTTCCTTGCCAACTTCAACAAAGAAGATTGGGTATGGCATAAAGCCACAGTATTTTTCGAGTGTATTTTTTACTTTGTAGGCATTTCTGAAATCTGCGCCATCTTCTCCTAAATGCAAGGTGATTGTCGTGCCGCGTGTTGTGCGCGTACCAGGGGCAATTTCAAATTCTATACCGCCATCGCAAGTCCAGAAAGCGGGCTCTGCGCCCTCTACATAGCTGAGGGTATCGATAGTGACTGTAGATGCCACCATAAAGGACGAATAGAAGCCCAGGCCGAAATGACCGATAATTTGATCTTTATCAGCTTTGTCTTTGAATTTCTCGACAAATTCTTCTGCACCGGAGAAGGCGATTTGGTTGATGTACTTTTGAATTTCTTCTGCGGTCATGCCGATTCCGTTGTCGTCTATAACGATGGTGCCTGCAGCATCGTCGTAAGAAACGGTGATTTTGAACTGATCATCGCCCTGCAAGTTGGCTTCGCCTAAAGATGCGAGGCGTTTTACTTTTGTAATGGCATCGCTCGCGTTGGATACGAGTTCGCGAATAAAGATGTCGTGGTCACTGTAAAGCCACTTTTTAATAATTGGGAAAATATTCTCGCTATGGATGGACAAATTGCCCTTTACCTGAGACATATTGCACTTCCTTTCTCTTTGTGTTTTATTGGACTTGCTCGTTGAATAAATGAATCATTCACATTCCTAGCATAAGTCTATGACACAGTTTTTAGTTTGTCAAGAGGGTTTTAGCACTCAACGATAACGAGTGCTAGCACTTGTTGAAAAAGTAATGAGATACCACGCTTATCTTTGCGATTGTCAATGTCTTGCATATCATTCTCTAAAAGAATGTCAGAAAGATTAAAAGTAGATGATGTTATTTTTTTGACGTAGCATGTTTCGTTCGGTTGGTGGTAAAATGATGTAGATTGAGGGTATATAGCGTGTTATCTAACATTGAAGCAAATAAGCGTTGAAATGCGCTTTACGGTATAAGGTGGTCACCTCATGCATACAGACGATCTCTTTGATAAAAGTAAACAACAGATTCTCAGTGCCATGCTCTTAGTTGTGGCAGCGGCATCTGTACTGGTTTTAACTGTAAACGCCATCAACCAACGCCCTTGGGAGAACTTGCTGTTCCCAGGCGTTCTTAGCACCCTCGTCTTGGGGCTTCATTATTTGGCGAACCGCATAGACGTTAAAAGTCAGGCCTTTGCCAAATATGCGGCATTGGTTCTGCTAAATGTGGTTTACATTCCTGTATCATGGCTCACTTCGCCGGGTTCTACTAGTGCAATGCCCTACTATTGTATTGCTATATTCATCTTTGGCCTGATGCTGACTTCTAGATTTTGGGAGTATATTTTTCCTGCCATCACTGTGATGGAGGTCATGGTAATGCTTCAAATAGAGGCACAGCACCCGCAATGGTTTGATATCTACACAGACCCCGTATACCGATTATTCGATCTCACGGTCAATTATTTGGTCGCCAGTGGGATTATTTTTATGATGGTCTTTATTATTTTGCAGCATTACAAAAGGCATAATCGCGCGCTTTACCGCATGTCGATTACCGATACCTTGACTGGTCTTTACAATAGACGCTATATGATGTCTTCTTTAGAGCATGCCCACAACGCTTCACTGAGAACGGGCCTTCCCTATTCCATAGCGATGATCGATATCGACAACTTTAAAAAGGTCAACGATGGGCTTGGCCACCTAGAGGGCGACAGTGTTTTAAGGGCAGTTAGTACAATTTTACTGAATGAGAGCCGCAACTACGATATTTGCTGTCGCTACGGTGGCGATGAGTTTTTGGTAATCCTCCCTCATACGGGCAGAGAAGAGGTTAAGGCTTACACGGATCGCATTCAAGAACGCTTTAACGAATTTGCACAGCGCTATAAAGAGTTCGAGGTGCGGTTGAGCATAGGCTTCTCAGAACGTGGCGAACATACCTTAGATGAAATGATAGAGATTGCAGATAATGTGCTCTATCAGCACAAGCGCAGTCAAGTATAAGACCCCGTTTAAATATGAATGTTATAAAGGATAAAACATGCCAAATCAAACATCTGCAGATCAAAGTCATCATGGCCCATGGCTGGAGAGACAAGTAGAACTTCAAGCTAAAAAGTGCACAACTAGCTGCATAAGACCTTTAAATAGCACCTTGCTCGAAGAGGCAAATACATTGGAGATGGCGGTGTATTTAGATATCGATCACGCCCTTGAGCGCTGGGATATAGACGAGTTTAAGGCACTCTATCGCGACAAAGGTCATTCCGTATATCAGGTTGCCCAGTATATCATTAAACGCATCGGCATATACAACGACGCCCTTCGCGCCATAAATCAGATTTCTCCCGTCATTTACGACGAAGCAAAGAAAATGATGGCGGAGCTTTCGGGTTTCGACAATTTTGAGTCGCTCTGGGAGATTAAGCCCCTTTGGGGCATCCCAGTGGTGGTTAAAGACAATATTGCCACTGGTCCAGACATGCCAAATACAGCGGGTGCATTTGCCTTGCTCCATGCCACGACGACTAGGCCTTCAACCGTAGTTAAGCGGCTAAAAGACGCTGGTGCCCTCGTTGTAGGTAAAGCAAATTTAAGCGAGTGGGCCAACTTTATGACCCTCGATTCATCAAACGGCTATAGTGCCCTGGGTGGGCAATCCATCAACCCCTTTGGTCCCTTCGATGTAGGTGGCTCTAGTGCGGGTTCCTGTGTTGCCGTCGCAGCAAAGATTGTGCCTATTGCCGTGGGTACAGAAACGGCGGGTTCCCTGATTTATCCCGCAAGTCAGAACCATGTGGTCAGTATAAAGCCCACAGTTGGCTTAATAAGTAGAGACTTAATTGTTCCAATTTCGAATTCACAAGATACACCTGGCCCCATTGCCAACACCATCGAAGATGCAGCGCTGCTTTTGTCTATTCTCAGTGGCTCGTGCCCTCGGGATGCTAAAACACAAATGATCCCCCAGGTGTCAAGAGACTATATTTCCGATTGCCAGCGTGGGCCGATACCCCGAAAGTTGGGTGTTGTGATGAATCCTCAAGTGGTTCAAGACTATCGAGATGGCGATCAAGCCTTGTTGGATGCGGCGATTTCTAGGTTGGAGCGCTTAGGATATGCTGTGGAGCCAATCTATGTAGAGCCCATGGGTTTTGAGACGCGCATGTTTGAAGTGCTGCTCTTTGAATTTTACCGCGATGTAAATTTGTACCTTGCACATCCCGATGTGGATAGTGTGTTAAATCTTGAAGATATTGTGCGCTACAATGCCAAGGACATGGCAAATCGCTGTGCATTTGGGCAGTCTTTACTCGAGCGCTGTGTTTCGGGTAGGCCGAGTGCACTGGTCTACCAGGAGGCACTCAATCGCAGTGTGTTAAGAGCTTCTACGGCAATTTTGGGCCCACTTCAATCAGTGGATGCCCTCGTAACTGTGAGCAACTATGCCACGGTGCTATATGCCACAGCGGGGTATCCCGCAGTCAACGTGCCTATGGGCTTTAGAGCGCATGGCGAGCCCGTCGGTATTACATTTTTTGCAGGTGCTTTCCAAGAGCCTATACTACTTGAGATTGCATCTGCCTTTGAAAGACACGACAATCCATAATGACATTTGAGGAAGAGCTATGTTTAAAAATCTTTTGAGGTTTGCGTTAATTTTGGCACTCGTTTTTGGAAGTTTCTTTGCTTATCAGGTCATTACCTTCGACCCGTCTAACGAGACGTACGTACTAGGTCCTGAACTAATTATGCTCATTCGTGAATCCCAGCCGAATTACACCAAGCTTAAAGATATGCCAGAACACTTTTATACCATGGTCGTGGCAGTAGAAGATAAGCGATTTTATCGCCACTACGGCTTTGACCTGATTTCCATCGCAAAGGCTGTAAAGCGCAATGTGGCAGAGGGGTCTTATGCAGCTGGGGGTAGCACCATAACGCAGCAACTTGCGAAAAATCTTTTCTATAGCCAAGAGAAGCGCTTAACACGGAAAATATATGAGCTTTGGACGGCAATTCAGCTCGAGCGCCTCTTCTCTAAAGAAGAAATTTTGGAAATGTACATCAATGTGATATATTATGGGCAAGATGCATACGGTGTCAGCTCTGCGGCACGGGTGTACTTTGATAAGAAACCTTCCGAGCTCACGCTAGAAGAGAGTGCTTTGTTGGTGGGTATATTGCCAGCGCCAAGTGTTTTTAATCCTATTGCGAATCCAGAACTCGCAAAGGAACGTCAAAACAATGTGCTGTGGATCTACGATAACCGCTAAATTTAAAATGTGAAGGAATCTTAATTTGTTACTGCTTTCAACCCCACATATAATGGGAGCAGTGCTGAAATTGGGCACCCTTTATTGGGGTGCTTTCTTTATATATTAAATAAGTATAGAGAACCGGTATTATAACCGGTCTCTATAAGTTTATAAGTATAATGAGCGAACGATAGAAAGAAGAGTGAAAACATGAGAAACAAGATTATTAATATCGCTGTAATCGCCCACGTCGATGCAGGTAAATCAACTTTAGTCGATGCACTTTTGAGCCAATCGGGCGTATTTCGTGAAAACGAAGCCGTCGTAGAGTGTATTATGGATTCCAACGACCTCGAGAGAGAGCGTGGTATTACAATTTATGCAAAGAACTGCGCCATTCGCCATGATGATTACAAGATTAACATTGTAGATACACCTGGCCATGCTGACTTTTCATCGGAAGTTGAACGCATTATCAAGACTGTAGATACTGCAATTCTTTTAGTGGATTCCAGCGAGGGTCCAATGCCTCAAACGCGCTTCGTTCTCAAAAAGGCCCTTGAGCAAGGTTTGAAGCCAATCCTTATGATCAATAAAATCGATAAGAAAGATGCACGTCCAGAGGCCGTAGTCGATATGACTTTCGATTTGTTTGCAGAGCTCGGCGCTACCGACGAACAATTGGATTTCCCAATTGTCTACGGTATCGCCAGAGAGGGTATTGCAAAGCGCGAGCTCGCCGATGAGTCAACAGACTTAACACCTTTGTTTGAGACCATCGTCGCCCACGTAGAGGCATATCCAAATCGCGATGATGAAGCGCTACAAGTACACATCTCGTCTTTAGCATACGACGAGTATATTGGTCGCCTTGGCATTGGCCGCGTCTATAAAGGTACTTTGCGTCCTGGTCAGCAGGTTGTCGTCGCCAAGCGCGATGGCGAGGTGAAGCGCGGCAAAGTGGGCAAAGTGTTTGTCAACGAAGGTTTAAAGCGCACTGAGACGGATGGTGCACAGAGTGGTGAAATCGTCATACTCTCAGGTTTTAGCGATATCTCCATTGGCGAGACCATCGGTTTAGATGGCAGCCTAGAAGCACTTCCACTAATCGATATCGAAGAGCCTACTCTCTCTATGAATTTCTTGGTCAACGACTCGCCTTTTTGCGGTCAGTCGGGTAAATTCTTGACCTCGCGCCACTTAAGAGCGCGTTTAGATCGTGAATTAGAGACAAACGTGGGACTAAAAGTAGAAGAGTTGCCAGCTTTAGACGGTTTTAAAGTCTCTGGCCGAGGCGAATTGCACTTGTCGGTTCTACTAGAAAACATGCGACGCGAGGGCTATGAGCTGGCTGTATCTAAGCCAGAGGTTTTGATGAAAACCGTTGATGGCGTTCTTAACGAACCCTTTGAGCGCGTCATTATCGATTTGCCAGACGACTATTCGGGCACAGTAATCTCGAGATTAAACCAACGCAAAGGTATCCTCGAAATGATGCACGCAGATGCGGGTTACACGCGAATCGAGTTCGTCGTTCCAACCCGTGGCCTCTTGGGATATCGCTCAGACTTTATCAATGAGACCCGCGGCGAGGGAATTATGGTGCGCTCCTTCGACAGTTTCAGACCACACGTTGGCGATATACCAACGCGTGTCAACGGCGTCTTAATCTCGCAAGTACAGGGCTCTACAATGGCATATGCCCTCTTTAATCTCAGCGAACGCGCCCAATTATTTGTTGGTGCGGCAGTCGATGTTTACGAAGGTATGGTTATTGGCAAGAACAGTCGTTCTGAAGACATGGTCGTCAACCCAACAAAGAACAAGAAGTTGACGAATACACGTGCATCGGGCTCCGACGATGCGATAAAGCTTCAAGCGCCAAGAACCTTCTCCCTCGAAGAGGCACTAGAGTTTATCGAAGCCGATGAACTTGTAGAAATCACACCAGTTGCCATCCGCCTACGCAAGCGTCACTTAAGTTACAACGACCGCGTAAAGGCTGCAAAACAACAATAATTTACACTTTAATAATTTGTACTATGAAAACAGCGCCTTCTCTGCGCTGTTTTTTGTTTAAGGTGTGTAATACTTGTTTTTACGACTGTACAGGTGTAGGATAGTTATTGTAGTCCTAAAGTTGCCGTGTATCTTATAACAAACAGTTTATCGCAATTCAAAAAAGGAGTGTCCCATATGACCACCCAGTTGTTTGTCGATAGTACAGCATATCTGACAAAAGAAAATATAGAAAGATATCAGATTCAGGTTCTCAGCCTATCGGTACATTTTCAAGGCGACGCGCCTGAAACGTCTGCAGCTAACGGTGAAAGCTATCTAGAAACTCAGGTCGATTACGACTACTTCTATAAAAAACTCACCACGGCAAATGCACTGCCAACCTCATCCCAACCCAATATTCACCATATGCAGGAGGCGTTTTCTCAAGCGCTGAGCAGTGGCAAAGATCTATTCGTACTGACGCTATCATCAGACATGAGCGGCACTTACCAAACGGCGAAGTTAGTTCTCGATGAACTGCAAGAAATCTACCCAAATCGCGTAATCACCTTGGTTGACTCGCGCTCTAATTGCATGCAACTAGGTTTTCAAGCCCTCTCTGCAGCGGAAACCCTCGCTTCTGGCAAAGATCATTCCGACGCCTTAATCGCCGTTTTTCGCACCCAAGCCGCTTCGAGGTTTATTTTTATCGCAGATACCCTTAAATATTTGGAAAAAGGTGGTCGCATTGGCAAGGCCTCAGCCTTTTTAGGCACCTTGTTAAACATCAAGCCCATCCTCACCGTTCAAGATGGCCGAACAGATGCAATCGCAAAAGTGCGCACACGTCAAAAGGCACTAGAAGTCATTGCAGACAGGGTGGCCAAGGACGTCAGTCTCCATGGCTTTCGTCGTGCATGCATCCATCACATCGACAATCCAGAAGGGGTTAAGGCGTTGGTGGAGGCTTTGCCCCATGAAGTGGCAAAGGACATACCCATTGTATCAATCGGACCCGTTATAGGCACTCACGTAGGCCCTGGCGCTGTGGGCATTGTCTACGAAACTTATGGGAGGCTCTAATGCTAGATAATAAGTTTGTAAACAGCAAGCCATTGAACAATGAACAACAAATCAATGAACAACTAAACAATGAACAACAAATCAACGTTCAACTAAACAATTGGCAAGAGAACAAAAGTAGATTTCAGCCCCTCGGTGTTCTTATTGTGGGTTACGGCCTGTCTGGTCGAATTTTCCACGGGGCGATGCTTGCAAGTCTTCCCAATTACTATCGAATTATCGGCATTGTGACTTCTAGTGCAGATAAATCAGAGCAGGCACTAAACGACATACCTGGTGTTGTGGTGTATTCTCAAGACGCTCTGCAAGAGGCACTCGATAGGCAAGATATCGATTTAGTTATAGTGAGTACGCCAAATCAAACCCATGCGCCCTTGGCAATCCAAGCCCTTCAGGCGGGGAAGCACGTGTGCATCGAAAAGCCTTTTGCACCGACAGTGGCCGAGGGCATGCAGATAATCGAGGCGGCAAAAAAAGCTAATCGCCTGGTGAGCGTTTATCAAAATCGGCGCTATGATGGCGATTTTTTAACGCTACAGCAAGTGATTAGCTCTGGACAACTAGGGAAGATTGTGGCATTTGAATCGCGCTTTGACCGTTTTAGACCCCAACCCAAAGCAGCTTCCTGGCGCGAGTCGGATCAACCAGGTTCGGGAATTTTGTTTGATCTAGGTGCACATTTAATCGATCAGGCTTTGGTGCTCTTTGGCGCGCCATCAAAGACCTATGCCGATATTCGAAAGCAGCGGGGACCACTTGCCAAAACCGATGATGGCTTTGAGCTAATACTCGATTACCCGGAAGCCTCTCGAGGAGAGGGCATAAAGGTCACCTTGTTGTCAGGCAGTTTTGTAAACTACCCAACACCGCGCTTTGTACTTCTTGGTGAGCTGGGCAGCTATGTGCAATACGGCCTAGACCCCCAAGAAGCTGACTTAAGAGCGGGTCTGCGCCCGCACCTTGTGGAAGCTGCCGGCGGCATCTGGGGATCTCGTTCTTCAGCACACCAAAATCAAAATCAAAACCAAAACCAAAACCAAAACCAAAACCAAAATCAAAACCAAAACCAAAACCAAAGGCAATTAAACTCCGGCCATGGGTTATTTTATGGTGCTGATGGCTCGGTAAATTTGATCGAAACAATTCCAGGTGACTATCGCATCTTCTTTTGCGACCTCTATAAAGCCATCGTTCAGAATGAAGCATCACTCTTGCCGGTCACTGCTGAAGATGCCTTGGCGACAATTGCATTGATTGAGAGCTTCCGCGGTTAGAATTAAACGGACTAGGTATACTTAGGGCCATTTTTCTTAAGTGAGAATTGTACATTGCGGGCGATTTAAGCTGCTTTAAGAGTAAGTTGGTTTTAATGGATTGCATTTGCTTAGTGTATCGTTCCAAGTAGCCATCAAGGCCACATTCTACGCTCTCTGCTAGCATGCACGCACTCTTAAGAGCGTAGCTAATGCCTTCTGCTGAACTGGGGCTTATGGCTCCCGCAGCCTCGCCTATTAATGCAATATTGCCCTTGCCTGGGTTAAAATTGCTAAGAGACTGGGGTCTTTGAATAAAGGCTCCCTCTGTTCGAATGGCTTGTTCCAAAGGAAAACCGCGTGCGATTAACTTGCACTTTATGTTTTCATATTTTTCACGTGCATCTTTTCCAGGTCTAAGTGCCACGCCAAATAGCAGTTTGCCGTCCTTTGGAATTGTCCAACCGTAGAAGTCAGTGTTCTCAGGATCGAAGATGGCAGTAAAGTAAGGCATGTGTTTTGAGGTCAAAAACCACTCCTGAATGGCAATATATTTGTGATCGAGCGGTTTCTTTTCAATGGTATTTCTAACTTTTGATTGAGCGCCATCTGCACCCACAAGCAATCGACAGATTGCTTTTTTTTCTTGCCCAGATGTTCGATCCCAGTAGGTAACCTCGACTCCCTGGGGAATGTGATTGCTGGACTTATAGAGTACATTGAAAACCTTGGTGACATGGGCCGGCACCATATCAATCAGCCATTCATCGAACTTATCACGATCCATATTGATGTAAAATCTTTGAAAGTCCCGCTCTATGTTGTACTTGAGATCAATAACGCGCACATTGAAGAGTTGTGGATCAACCAAGATCTCCTTAGGGATTCCCAAGCCCATTTGGGCGATAATGCGCTGAGCATCTGGTGCGAGCAGGCCGCCACAGCATTTGTGTTTGTGAATGCTTTCATTGCCGTCATTGCAGTCATTGCAGCCATTGCTGTCATTGCGGCTATCGAGAAGTAAGATCTTGTACATGGGATTGAGAAGCTTCGCGAGTGTCGCGCCCGCTGGACCTGCGCCGATAATAATGATATCGTACATGTTAGTTCTCCTGTGGATGAGTTGCCTTAAATTCGAGGATATCCCCAGGCTGGCAGTCGAGTGCAATACAAATTGCTTCGAGGGTGCTGATACGTATGGCCTTTGCTTTTCCATTTTTGAGTATGGAGAGATTTGCAAGCGTGATGCCTACTCTTTCTGCGAGTTCTGTAACGCTCATTTTTCTTTTGGCAAGCATCACGTCAATGTTAATAATAATGGGCATTCGAACCTCCTTGAAGCACTTATATAGTGTACTCGTTTTCTTCTTTTAAGGCGAATGCCTGCGCTAATAGCTTCTGAAGTACGGCTGCAAAAACACCGACGAGCAGTGGCATGAAGACAAAGGCAAAATTGAGGACGAGTATAAGTTCCGATTGACTCAGAAGCAGATATGAAATGGGTAGCGTACATAGATAGATTACAGATATTGATGTTGCGCTGATTTTTATGTTGCTGAGTGATCGAATGGACGGTACAGAGAATGCCTGCTCACTGTCTATGGCCTTAAGTAGTTTCTGCGCCTGGAACAGAGTGTAAAAATAGGGAATCGCAGATGTATACATTGCAAGGATTCCGATGCGGTAAAGCCATTTTGATGGATCCGTTGATGTTTGAATGATAAGGTTTGGCAATATCCAGATGCATAAGAGTAGAATTGGCGCGCCAAGAATAAGTAGGGACAGTTTTAAAAACAAGGTGCCAGTCTTTGTGGTTACATCCTTTACATCAGTCATAAGCTCTCCTTTCGGGGGTGGCATGTTGGCGAGATGCTGATTATTTTGTGTTGATTCCTCGTGTTAGTGTGGATTATTGATGCTCTTCTCATGATTCGTCTGTATTTGTACAAGTTTAGACAAGTCATTAGACAAGTAATGAGGTAAGTATAAGGCATTATTTATCGTAAA
>CALFXQ010000356.1 GCA_937958285.1 uncultured Fusibacter sp.
CACTGTAACATTGTTTAGGGGGTCATTAAAAAATGAGAAAGATTAGTCGTAAGTATTTGGCTTTATCTTTGGCAGCAGTTTTAACGCTGGGCAATTTCTCCTTCGCTTCAGAAGGCGTTAATGCACTTAGTTTATCTGCTATGAATGCCGAAGAAAAATTAGTGGGATTCGAAGAAGTCAATCTCGATTCCAACAAGCCTGTTCGTATCATTGTAGAATTTAAGAATGCTCCAGTGATTGAAATGGCTACAGCGCGTGGTCTGCAGGTGGAGCAACTCAGTACAAGCGAGATCGAGCGCGCTACAGATGCCATCGAAAAAGAGCAAGTCTCTGTGATGAGTCGCATCGAAAAGGTGGCACAACCAGTTGTTCACCAAAGCTTTTCAAATGTTTTTAACGGCATGAGTATGACAGTTTATGCTAATACAATTGAAGATATCGCAGAACTTAGCGGTGTACAAAATGTATATATCTCAAACGAGTATGAGCGCCCAGAGCCTGTGATGAAATCTTCATCGGGTTTAACTCAAGCAAAATGGGTTAATGAAACGCTTAATTATAAAGGTGAAGGCCTTGTTGTTGCGGTTATCGATACAGGTGTAGATGCTTTCCATCAAGACTTTAATATCGATGCAGCAGCCCTTCCAAAAGTCAAACTCACTCCAGAGAAAGTGAATTTGATTAAAGAAAGCAATAAGCTTAAAGGGACTTTTATCAACGATAAAGTGCCTTATGCTTACAATTACATGGACAATAACCACGTAATTAAAGATATCGCTCCAGGCGCATCTATGCACGGCATGCACGTTGCGGGTACAGTAGCTGCCAATGGTTTAATTAAAGGTGTTGCACCTAATGCTCAGGTTCTTGGCCTAAAAGTATTTGGCAACGATCCTTCTTATCCATCTACTTATGCAGATATCTATGTAGCTGCTATCGACGATGCCATCGCCCTTGGCGCTGACGTCATGAACTTATCTCTCGGTTCAACAGCTGCCTTTGTGGATCGCAATGATCCAGAGCAAATGGCCATTACAAGAGCTGTAGATAATGGCGTACTTATGAGTATTTCCGCAGGTAACTCAGCGCACTTTGGCAATGGCAATGCATCTACGGGTAGCAAGCCATTCGCTTCTAATCCTGATGTAGGCGTTGTCGGTTCTCCAGGCTTAACTGCAGAGTCTATGCAAGTTGCTTCTGTAGACAACGTGAACACATACGCGAATACCTACGAAGTAAAAGCAGGCGATAAGAGCTTTGTCGGCTTCTCCAATAAGCCTTGGTTAGCTCAAAACTACCAGCTCGTCGCTCTAAAAGGCAACAAAATTGGTCAACCTGCAGATTTTACGGGCGTCGATGTAAATGGCAAGGTTGTTCTCGTATCTCGTGGCAATGCATTTACAGATACTGCAATAGAAGCTCAAAAGAGAGGCGCTGTAGGCGTAGTTCTTTACAACCTTCCTGGCAGAGATATCGTTACAAATCTTGTAGACACAGTGATTCCACTGATGATGGTTCCTGATTCAGCTTCTGCTCTTGAAGGCATTGTAGCTCAGGCGGCTGGCTCTGCAACGGTGTACATTTCGTTTAAAGATGGCGTTGCTAATCTAAATGGTGGTAAATCTTCATCGTTTACATCTTGGGGCACAACTTCAGACCTCGGCTTTAAGCCAGACATTGCAGCTCCAGGTGGCAGCATTTACTCTACACTCGAAAACAATCAATATGGTTGGATGAGTGGTACATCCATGGCAGCACCTCATGCTGCTGGCGGCGCTGCACTTCTTCTACAGCGTTTAAACAATACAGAAGATTTTAAAGGTTTGTATGCGAATGCTACTGAAAAAGTTAGAGTTGCGAAGGCAATTTTAATGAATACAGGTCGTGCCGTTGCCGACAGAGTTTATGGCAAAGGCATTAATAAAGAAGGCGCATACATTGAATCAGTAACATACACATCACCTCGTCGTCAGGGTGCTGGTTCAATGGATCTTAAATCTGCAACCACAACAAACGTAGTGGTTTACGATCAAGCTAAAGGCAGAGATTTCCAGGCCTCTCACAATGCTGGTGAGGTTAAAGATAATTTCAACTTTACTATGACAGCTTATAACCAAGGTACTGCCGATGCGCATTACACACTAGATGCTGTCGTTCAAACAAACTTAGCTAATGGCCAATTAAATATGTTGGAATCTATGGCCCTTGCAAATGTAAGCTATACATTTACAGTGGGTGGAAATCCAGCTACATCTGTGACAATTCCAGCAGGTCAATCTGTGGATATCACAGTAGCGTTTGATATTTCAAAGGCAGTTTTAGCAAACAACAACGTACCTTTCTTTACAGCTTATCCTAACGGTAACTTTGTAGAAGGCTTTGTGTTCCTCTATCCACAAGGTGATGAGAATAACACCCTTATCAATGCGCTAAAACAGGCATATCTCGATGCAGTAGCAGCTGAGCAGGCGAATGCAAACAGAATCAAAGCCCTCGAAACAACAGTGGCTGCAGATACTGCTCAACTTGTAATCCTCAAAAAAGCACAAGATGATCAAGCTGCTCTAGTAGCTGCTACAGAAGCTTTAATCGTTGCTAAGGCTGCATATGAAGCTGCATTCGCAGCAGCGGACCTCGCGAATAAAAATTTAGTAGCGCTCGAAACCACACATGGAAAATTAGAAGACATTAACAAGACACTAGGACTATTCGATGCTTATGCAAGTGCAAAGGCATTGGTTGTCACTAAGCAAGGTGCTGTTAAACTTATTGAAGATCAAATCACAGCATTACAAGGTGAGATTGCTCAGCTCCAGACGCTTTTGGCAAAAGATCAAACTGAGCTAGCCAAGAGAGAAAACGATCTTTTAAGCGAAACAGATGCAGAAATTATTAAGAGCATCCAAGCGCGTATCGAAGTGCTCAAGGCGAATATTCTTGCGACAAATGCCCTAATTGCCGATAAAGAGTTGCTTGTCTCCAATGCTCAAACAGCTCTAGTAGCTGCTCAAGCTGAGCAAGTAACAGCTGAAGCTGACCTTGCTACAGCGAAAGTTGCTCTAGAAGCAGCGGGTTTTGCTGTAGACCAAGATATTAAGCCAATTGCCGATGCAAAAGTTGCTTTAGAAGCAGCTACAGCTGAAGTTGCAAAGGCGGACGCAGCTTTAAAAGCCCTTAAAAAATTAACAGAAGCAGAAGAAGCACAAATTTTAGCACTAGCAGATCAAAAGGCAGCACTTAAAGTTGCCCAAGATGCTTACGCAGCCTTTGTGATTGTTGCGGATGCCAACAAGTTCGACCTTCAAGGCGCGAAAGATGGCAAAGCGGGCTTTATGGCAAATCGCGAAGCCGCTCACGCAGCTTACATGACTGGTAGCCAGGCTCAAAGAGCTATTCTACCACTTTCCTTCCCTTATATCGCATTCAATGGCGAATGGGCAAAAGCACCGGCCTTCGATGGTCCAAGAGCAGTTCCTGGTGTGACTGGGTTGCCACCTTCATTCTATAACATGACATCGCTTATGTTTAACAACTCACCTGAAGACAGTGGTTACTTTGTAGGCGCAACATCGGCCTTCTCACCAAATGGCGATGGCATTAGAGAAGAAGTTGCTTCGCTTGTTTCATTTACTAGAAATTTAAGAAACGTTACATTTACTATCGAAACGCCAAGTGGTGAAGTTTTAAGAACTCTTGGATTTGCCGGCGATCAAAGAAAAGATTACTTCGACAGTAGAGCAGGCGGCAACTATTCTTACTTCCCTCAAATGGTTTGGGATGGCAAAGTCAACCTACAACTCGTTGAAGATGGTTTGTATCACTATGTTATTACTGGAAATCTCGACGATGCAAAAGCTACAGAAAAAGAGCTTAGATTCCCAGTAACACTAGACACAACAGCGCCTGTAGTAAAATCTATAACGCCAGGTACACCTTACACCGTTCTCTTCGAAGACCAATTATCTGCAATTAGCCATTACGCGTTAGTTAAGGTTGTAGGCGAAGAAGAAACAATTCTTGAAAACGGCGTAAAGAATGGCAAATTCGATCTTAAAAAAGCTTCATATGGCATTAAAGCTGGCGATACAATCAAGTTTGCGGCAGTCGATGCGGTTGGCAACGTTGGTTTTAGCAACGTGATTACAATCGATAACAAAATGCCTGCATTCTCTGGTATTTTCGTCGATAGCAAGGCAGCTGTACCTGCGCCATACTCATTTAGCACAGATGGCAAGCTCGTATTTTCTGGTACAGTTACGGAAGCATCTCCTTATGTCTTTAGTATTGGAGATACAGTTGTTAAGAACGAAGCGAATTACAACTCTGAACCCTTTAATTTCACACATAATTACGAAGCAACAGCAGATGGCAAGCTCGAACTCGTAATAAATGCTGTAGATACATGGGGAAATAAAAATGAATTTACAAGACACTTATTTGTAGATCGCACAGCGCCAGATGTAGAAATTCTCGCAGTTAAAGCAGGGGATCAAGTTTTAGAAGTTAAAGACGGCGTCTTCTCTACACCAGAAGGCACTGAGAACATCACAGTTGTTCTCAAAGCATCAGACAATTTCCCTGATTTAACAATCAACGTCAACCAAAGCTTTGCCTTTGGCGTTTACAAAGATTACTACAGCACAAGAACTGAATTAAAGCCTGTAACAAAAGAACTCACTTACACGTTCAAAGTTAATAAAAAACTCACACGTCATCCTTTACTAATCGAAGTAATCGATGCTGCAGGTTGGAAATCCACATTAGGTTACACAGGTTATGTTGGAAAATTAGGCCAAAATATCTTTAACAGTTCAAAAACTGTCACACTCATTAAGCGAATTGAGAATGGCAAAGATTTTGAAACAAACGGCTCAACCCCATCTAACCCACCAACTGGAGGCGGAACACCTGTCACACAGCCAGTGACTCAACCTGTCACACAGCCAGTCACACAGCCAGTCACACAGCCAGTGACTCAACCAGTCACACAACCAGTGACTCAACCAGTCACACAGCCAGTGACTCAACCTGTCACACAGCCAGTGACTCAACCAGTCACACAGCCTGTCACACAGCCTGTAACACAACCAGCACAGCAACCAGTACAGCAACCAGTACAACAACCAGCACAACAACCAGCACAACAACCAGTACAGCAACCTGTCACACAGGCTCCTGAACTGATTCTAGAAGAAGTACAAACACCACAAGGCGCTTTAAACTTTAACAATGCGTACGTAAGCGGCGTAAAAGTAGATCTCTTTAGTCCAGATAGAGAGATTACACGCGCAGAATTTGCAAAAATGCTCGCAGTAGTACTACGCCTCGATATTTCTGAGGAAAAAGTTAGCTTTAACGATGCACAAAACGCATGGTACTCTGCATATGTGAATGCAGTTACGAAAGCGGGCATCATGAAGGGCTATACGGCAACTACATTTAAACCTACTAGAAACATTAGCCGTGCAGAAATCGCACTTACTCTCGTAAGAGCATATGCATTTAGAGGCGTTGAACTTCAGGCAAGTGCAACTGCATTCAATGATGTGGTTGGCCATTCAGCAGAGGCTTCAATTTCTAAACTTGTTGCAAAAGGCGTAATCAATGGCTTTAACAACAGCTTCAGACCAGATGCAACAGCTACACGTGCAGAAGCGGTTAAGATGGTAAACATCTTTATCGAGCGCAAAGTTGTAGCAGGTGCTACATCTAGATTTGCAGACGTTAAAGGCCATTGGGCTGAAGCACACATCGCAGCGGCATCTGAAGATGCTATTGTGGTAATGAAGTAATCATGGTATCGCCCTAATGGATTCGATGTAGCAAAGTGCTACTCCATCCTAACAACAGCAGGTCGTTTTTCGACCTGCTGTTGAATTTTTTTGTAGACTAACCTATAATCAAATAACTGCAATGATTATTGACCGTTACTTTACAAAAGGCAAAATAGAAAGCGAAGACCACTATGCGTATTCTCATTGACAATGAATTATCTATAGCTCAACAAGCATCTCAGGAACCACAGGAATCACAAGCATCACATGTACCACAAGTGCCTCGGGAAAATCGCATGCAAGGAAGCGGCTGTGAACTCCTGTTCCCAGAAAATGAACTCAAGCCACTAATTGACATTGAACGGTCGATTATCAAGAAGTTTCGCAAAGACATTTGGCGCAAATTTATCTTGGCATTACAGGAGTTCGATTTGATTAAGTCTGGCGACCATGTTGCTGTAGGTGTTTCTGGTGGTAAAGACTCCATGTTATTAGCGAAGCTACTTCAAGAGGTCCAAAAACATGGGAAAATTGAATTTCAACTTTCGTTTATTTCTATGGATCCAGGATTCAACCAGGCTAATCGCGAGCTTCTGCTAAAAAATGCTGAGCATTTAAACATTCCTGTGCACTTGTATGAATCGGGTATTTTTGGCGTTGTAGATCAAGTGGCAAGTGATTACCCTTGCTATCTATGTGCGCGGATGCGCCGTGGATCGCTATACGAGAAGGCAAAGTCGTTAGGCGCTAACAAATTGGCGCTAGGTCACCATTTTGATGATGTTATTGAGACGGTGATGATGAATGTGCTTTATGCTGGGACATACATGACGATGATGCCGCGTCTTCACAGTACCAATTTCGAGGGCATGGAGTTAATTAGACCACTTTACTATGTAGAGGAAGATGCAATTAAACATTGGGCATCTTATAATGGCATTAATGCGATGAACTGCGGTTGTATTGTAGCAGCTCAGAAGACATCAAGTAAGCGCAGAGAGATTAAAGAACTAATCCGCACACTGAAGGTGATTAATCCCGATGTTGGCAAGTCAATATTGAGGTCGACTCAAAATGTGCATCTAGATGCAATTCTAGGATTCAAGAGGCGTGGCAAAGATGTACCCTTTAGCGAATACTTCGACAAGGAACATTTCGAGTTCTAACTGCCCATTTAGCTCAGAAAGCGGCCATTTGGGTCAGTTTCAGGCGGGCTTATCTTGCTGTTGTTCTTGCTGTTGTTCTTGCTGTTGTTC
Organism: uncultured Fusibacter sp.; assembly: GCA_937958285.1. Classification (GTDB taxonomy): domain Bacteria; phylum Bacillota; class Clostridia; order Peptostreptococcales; family Acidaminobacteraceae; genus QQWI01. The sequence goes on from CALFXQ010000356.1 coordinate 7,031, forward strand.
TTGCTGTTGTTCATGCTGTTGATCTTGCTGTTGATTTTGTTTATTGTTCTTGACTAAATTTGAATAAATGGAAGAGATTCACTCAAACCTTAAATAAACCTTAAATCTTGGGCAAATCTATAGCCAGAAGTTAAAAGCACTTTTATAATAGGACACGAGGACCGATGTAGTAAGCAAACCCCACTATAACTTGTAGCTGCTGATTTCAAAGTCCTCCTCCTCAAATTGCTCGTAAAAGGTGCATGGTTCTCGACAAGCCAAGGCACCAGAAAATCCCAGCATAAACTTGCTTGGGATTTTTTCTTTTTTGACTTTAAGAAACAACTTGTAAATAATCGGAAGTTGTATTTCGAATAGCTTGACATTAATAGCATATGCCATTAACATAAAATTAAAGATTCGATTGTGGGTTTAGAACAAATAAATTGGGCATCTATAAATAGTAAACAGCAGACTCTTATTTTTACATCGAGGTGAATTGTGAAAAAAACACTGATTATTTCTGGCGCAGCAGGCTATGGTCTTAATACGTTGCAGTTTTTCTTTGAGAGCGCCCTAAGAGAGTATGGCTATGAAATGTTGTCATACAAGAATTACATGTCTCGCATTCGCGGTGGTTTTAACTTCACCATACTGACCTTTAGCGAAAATCCAGTAGATATGATCGAGGCAAAAGCAGATGTACTTGTGTGCTTAGATGGCAATGGGTACGATATTGTGGATCAATTAAAAGAAGATGGTCATGTCATTACTTATCAAGCCTTTAAGCAAGGTGTAAAGAATGAGGTAGTGGCAGATGCACATTTGCCAGAGGGTGAAAAAATTGATCCAAAAGCGGTGCCCATGGTGGCGCTTGGCGCTGTACTCAAGTATTTTGGTTTGCCTGAGCAGGCCCTCGAAAAAATTGCCATGAAAAAGTGGTCTGCAGATACAAATGCTGCAAACCAAAAGGCTGCTCGACTTGGATATGATGCGGGCCATGCGGTGGAGAAATTGGATTATCAGCCACAAAAGTCTGTTATGCGCGTTAATGGCAATCAGGCAGTTGCTTTGGGTGCTATGGCAGCCGATCTTAGGTTTTTCTCGGCCTACCCTATGGCACCGTCTACTGGGATCATGATGACTCTATCGAAATATGAAAGAGACCACATTATGGCTGTAGAGCAAGTGGAGGATGAAATTGCGGGCATTATTGCGGCTCTTGGCGCTTCATCTAATGGGGCGCGTGCTATGACTGCCACTTCTGGCGGTGGTTTTTCGTTAATGGTAGAAGGTTTTGGCTTTGCCGGAGTAGCTGAACTACCCCTGGTCGTTGCCAATGTTCAGCGTCCTGGTCCTGCCACGGGTCTTCCTACCCGCACCGAACAGGGTGACTTGGAGTTTATTAGCCGTGCTTCTCAAGGTGAATTCCCGCGTTTGATTATTGCACCTACGAGCATTGAAGAGTGTTACTATCAGACCATGCGCGCATTTAATATGGCGGATAAATACCAGATACCCGTCATTATTCTCACCGACCAATTTTTGGCGGACTCTACGGCAACGGTGCCGAGGTTTGACTTAAATAGGGTTCCTATTGAGCGCCATATTAACTACGATAAAGAGGGTTACAAGCGATACGATTACGATAACATTTTAAATGGTCGCAAATTTCCCGGTCTCGACGACACGCTTATTATGAATGACTCTCACGTGCACGATGAACATGGCCATATGACTGAAACCATCGAAAACACGTTAAAACTCAAGAACCGATTGATGAAGAAGTTGGAGTTGATGCAAGCGGATCTTGTGGAGCCAGAATATATTGGCCCCCATAATGCCAGTGAAGTCTTTATTGGTTGGGGTTCAACGGTTATGAGTCTTAGAGAAGTAGTTTCGAAAATAAACTTAGACCCTTCGGCATATGGTGCTAAAGGGCCTGTAGGTGCACTGCTATTTACAGATGTATTCCCAGTGCCTCAAAGGATACTTCGCGATGTGGCAAAGCCTGGAGTCACCTTCATTAACGTAGAGCAAAATTACAACAATCAGTTTGGGAAACTTATGCGCGCTGAGACGGGAATCACTTACCATCACACCATAAACAAATACGATGGTCGTCCCATGACTGCGGATGATATTCTTTTCGGATACAAAACTATAAGTGACAAGGAGGTGCACCATGGATAGTGCTTTTAAACTTAAGGTCAATGATAATTCGTGGTGCCCAGGTTGTGGGAATTTTATGATCTTGAAGGGGATGGAGGAAGTGCTTGAAGAAGCCGGTTTCACCCCTAAAGATGTGCTCTTTGTAAGTGGTATTGGGCAGGCTGCAAAAATGCCTCACTATATTAATGGGCATGGTTACAACACCCTCCATGGCCGTGCCCTTCCCTCTGCAATGGGAGCACATATGGCCAATAGCAAATTGCTGACTGTGGTCAATACCGGAGATGGCGACAACTACTCCGAGGGTGGTAATCACTTTATGCACGCTGTGCGCAGAAACTTAGATTTAGTGCATCTCATACACGACAATCAAACTTACGGGTTAACAAAAGGTCAGGGCTCGCCAACAACACCCAGAGGACGTGCCACATCTGTTTACGACGAAGTGCGTATAGATCCAATCAACCCAATTGAAACGGCTATAGGGATGGGTGCAACCTTTGTTGCGAGAACTTTCTCTGGTGATCTGCCGCATTTTAAGGCTATGCTAAAGGCAGCCATTGAGCATAAAGGCTATGCGATTATAGATGTGCTACAACCCTGCCCAAGCTTTAATAAGATCAACACTTTCCAGTGGTATAAGGAGAGAATCTTCCATTTGGGTGATGATTACAATCCTGCAGATAAGCTACTTGCTTATAAGACAGCACAGCAATTTGGCGATGAGGGTATACCTCTTGGCATTATTTACCTCGACCGCTCAAAAGATAGCTATCTAGAGCGCTTGCCCCATATCCCTGCTGGTCAAGCTTTGGTGGATCAGGTGCGAGACGAGGCAGTACTCGCGCGCATCTTCG
>CALFXQ010000357.1 GCA_937958285.1 uncultured Fusibacter sp.
GAGGTTTTCTCCAAGCACCGTTTCCATAAAGCCTCCACTAACGACATTGTGGAGAAGGCGAATATCTCTAAGGGCATCCTCTTTCATTACTTTAAGAACAAGCAAACCCTCTACGACTATCTCAAGCACTTTGCCTTTAGCACATTAATCGATGCTGTAGACACACAATTAGATTGGGAACTCTCGGATTTCTTCGACCGCCTAAAGGCCATTGGCATGATCAAAACTCGGATTCTCGTGCAGTATCCTTACATGGCCAGTTTTATTCAGGTTCTTCATGAAGAGTCGAGCATAGAAGAAATGATGGCACTGGTTCAACAGTACAATCCAAGCCTAATGCGAGATGTCTATACCCGCAATGTAGACTATTCGAAGTTTAAAGATGGCATTGACCTTACCCGCATCGTCAACATGACTCAGTGGACCTTCGAAAAACTGGGTGAAGAATGGTTTAAGCGCCACAATCCAGCAGATGTCTGGGATTATGAAGGCCTTTCAAAAGACAGCGACGCCTATATCGCACTCCTTAGAGAAACCTTTTACAAACCGGAGGTACAAAAATGATAACCGTAAAGCAATTGCAACATCAATATCCTGGAAATGCCCACTATGCGGTTAAAGACATTAGCTTTGAAGTGCAAAAAGGGGAAGTTTTCGGGTTTTTAGGCCCCTCGGGCGCCGGCAAAAGCACTACGCAGGGCATCTTGACGGGTCTGTTGCCGCTCCAACAAGGGGAAGTGACCGTAGCCGGATTCAATATCAAGCACTTAAAGCGCCAAATGTTTAATGCCATTGGCATGTCCTTTGAGCAGTCCAATGTGTACAGCAAAATGTCTGCCCTTGAGAACCTTGAATTTTATGCCAAGTTATTCGACGTGCCTACCAAAAACCCCTTAGAACTTCTTGAAATGGTGGGTTTACTAGACAAAAAAAATCAGAAGGCCGGCACCTTTTCTAAGGGCATGAAACATCGTCTAACCTTTGCGCGTTCCATGATCAACAACCCCTCACTGTGGTTTTTAGACGAACCTACCACAGGCCTCGATCCCGCCATTGCCGCGGAAATCAAAGAGGTTATTCGCCTCCAAAACCAAAAGGATGTGACCATTTTTCTCACCACCCACAATATGCAAATTGCAGATGAACTCTGCCACCGGGTGGCCTTCATTGTAGATGGCGAAATTAAGTTAATTGACTCCCCTAAAAACCTTAAGCTTCAATACGGTCAAAAAATTGTCGAAGTGGAGTTTCTCGATGGACTACAACCCAAGCGCGAAAGCCTTTCGACCACCCTCGAAAAAGATATCGCGCGCATTAAGACCATCTTAGACACCAAAGAGATTCTCACCATGCACACAAAAGAAGCCACACTAGATGAAATCTTTATCGCCGTCACCGGAAGGGGGCTGTTGTAATGGGACTTAAAAAACTGTGGCACAGTTATATCAAAGACTTAAGACTTTCCTCGAAGAGTTGGTATTTTGCCATCGAGTTGGGTATGGCGGTCTTTATTCTCTTGTTGCTGCTCTTTGTGATGCCAGAAAATTTCAATACCCATGCTAAAGAGTATTTTTATCTCAACATGCCCGATGCCGCCAAAGAGCAGATGATCGAAAAAAGTGTTGAAGCCAATGCCAACGCGACGCTAAAACAAGACACCTTGTCCATTAAGAAGGCCCAGTTTTCTGTAAAGGTGGTGTCTACCCCCGATAAGACGCACTATTACCTCCCGACAGCCGAGGCACTAAAAGCAGTGGTGGAGGATCTAAGTAAAACGGGAATAGAAGTGACCTTGGCCGACGATATGACCTTGAGGTATACCTATCATTTGCAGGGTTACGAGTCAAAGCGCCTCAAAAATCTTTTGTACATGCTCCATAGCGAAGCGGTGGATACGGCAACTTTGAAGGCTGCAATTGATCAACAGGAGGTTTTAGTGCTTAGTCCTAAGGGCTCTAGACTCTCCGACAGAGAGAATTTTTTGCCTGTGTTTCTAACGCTAAATGGCAGCTTTATGAGCTTATTTATTATCGCTGCATATGTATTTTTAGACAAGCAAGAGGGCATTATTAAAGCCTATGCAGTGACTGCAAGCCCTGTGTCCAACTACCTCATCAGCAAAAGCGCGGTGGTGGTCACAACAAGTTTGGTGACAAGTGCCATTACTTTGGTGCCTATTGTACTCTTTAAAGTCAACTACGGACTGCTCGTGCTCTTACTTGTGCCTTCGGCGTTCTTCGCGGCCTTTTTAGGGCTTATTGTCACGAGCTTTTATCGAAATATTTCTCAGTCCTTTGGCGTGTTATTTGGCTTAATCGTCCTTATGATGCTCCCCTCAATCTCGTATATGCTGCCGAGTTGGGAGCCCCAATGGATGCGGTTGATTCCAACCTATTATCTAATTCAGGCCTTTAAAGAGGTAATGATGGGCTTTGGCAATGAAGATATGCGCTATATACTGTTTACTGCCGTCGGTTTTACAATTGGTTGTGTGCCACTTTTCGCCTTTGCCAACTGGCGCTTTAAAAGAACACTGAACCTATAGGAGGCGAAGAGATGATAAAAAAAATAATTGCCGTCTTCCTAAGAGACTTAAAAGTGAGTCTTAGAGATTTTATCGCCCTATACATTATCCTCTTCCCCATTCTCTTTGCAGTGGCAATCAATCTCTTTGCGCCGAGCATTAACGACACCACAGTCAGCGTGGTACTCCTTTCTCCAGAGTCTGAGCAGGTGACCTTCTTTGAGCAACTGGCCACTGTTGCGGTTGTCGACACGATTTCTGATTTAAACTACCGTGTATTAAAGCGGGATCACACCATTGGTATTACAAAAGAGGGTTTAGTCGCACAGGGAGATGAGCCTGCATTTTTAGTCGATTATGCTAAATTGTTGAATGTGTTCTATCTGAATGGTGCGACCATAGAATCCACTAAGGCAGAACTTACCGATATTGGCAGGGCGATTCCACCCATTAAGACGATGTTTGTCAATGGTGCAACGATGCTTATTGCCGTTCTTGGAGGTATGTTGATCGCCCTAAATATCGTAGAGGAAAAGGCAGATAACACCATCTCTGCCATGCACGTTACGCCCATTAGCCGCCTTGGCTATATTGCTGGCAAGAGCTTAATTGGCATGGTCGTTCCGATAATTGGCAGCATCTTGATGTTTTATCTCACGGGGTTTGGTCATGTGGATTTATTTAAAATGCTTCTTATGCTCATTACCACGGCGCTTATCAGCTTGCTTGTCGGCTTTGTAGAAGGCCTTGCCAACGACGATATTATGAATGCAGCTGGCAATATGAAGCTCTTGTTTTTACCCCTCCTTGGGGCCATGGCAGGTGCAGAACTTCTGGCCGACAAGTGGCAGCCGCTGCTTTACTGGATTCCCTTCTACTGGAGCTATAAAGGGAATCAAGCGATTCTTACAGGCACGGGGTCTTGGGGCGACGTCTTGCTTTATGCGAGTATTATCTTTGTGATCAGTGCACTTGTGTTTGTTGTCCTCGCGCCGAAGGTGAGAAAAGGACTAGAATAAAGGAGGCTTACTATGAATGTTATGGCGTTACTTGGAATTTTGTGTCTTCTATACAGCGGTGTGGTGCTTCTCATAGCCATAAAAAAACCGCCAAAGATTTGGCAAATGGGAAAAATCCAGATGTTTGTAAAGGTTCTAGGCGAACAAGGCACCGTGTACTTCTTTTATGGATTTGCAGTGCTCTTCGATATTTTAGGTCTTTGGCTATTGCTTCAATAAGTTTTTTTTAGATAACCTCTTGTCAATTGGTTGAAATAGTTTAAACTTAGGGGGTGACACAATTCTTGTGCCTGTAGCTCAGTTGGATAGAGCGACGGCCTCCTAAGCCGTAGGCCATGGGTTCAACTCCCGTCAGGCACGCCAATAAAAAAAAGGCTGTTCTATGCAAAGTATCTTATTTGCATAGAACAGCCTTTTCTTGTTTTTGTCAATTACTGTTAGTTTAACGCTAAGTACGTTTACTTGATTTGACAGCCGCAGCTGTCTGAGGGTTTACCCGATTTAGGCGCCTGTGGGCAACCCGCACATTTAACGCCATTTTGCTTATCGCGCCAGAGTTTATAGCTTGCAAGGGATATCAGTACTGCAATTACCGCAATTACGATAAAATCTGCCATAGGTCACCTCTTCTTAAGCGGTTGCTTGGTTAGCAACTAAACTGCGCTTATTGCGCTGCATCATATAGAGTACAAGGCTCACCAACACCGCTACAAACACTGCGCCTGGAATAAAGCCGATACCAACGCTGCCAGTGGTGATTAAAGTGCCTATTTGGTAAACCAAGAACGATACGGTATAGCCCATGCCAAACTGGAAGGCAATGCCGCCCCAAAGCCAAGCTCTTGACTCCATTTCTGCATTCATGGCGCCAATAGCCGCAAAGCAAGGTGGCGTAAAGAGATTAAACATAAGGTAAGAGAGCGCAGTAACACTGGTAAGACCCATAACTGCTGCAATGCTATCTGTTCCCGACACTACCTCAAGGGCCTCGGTGTCGATAAAGTTGGTGATACCATAGACCACTGCCAAAGTGCCGACTACATTTTCCTTGGCGATAAATCCTGTAATAGCCGCAGCGGCGAGCTGCCATGCGCCAAAGCCCAGGGGAATAAGCACAAAGGCAAAGGGATTTGCAAGAGATGCCAAAATGCTGGTGGCTTCTAGGCCTTCTTCAACCACTTGGAACTGCCAAGTAAAGGACTGCATAATGTGCACGGCCGCATTGCAAATTAAGATAATGGTACCCGCTTTGACCACAAAGGACTTGCCTTGCATAAGCATTTGCATAAAGGCGCGCTTAACACTTGGAAATCTGTATTCTGGCAATTCCATAATGAAGTAAGATCTTACAGAAGGTTCTCCGGCAATGCGCTGTACAATAAAGGCGCCGAGTATAATAATGGCGATGCCCACAAAGTACATAAGGGTACCCACCCAACCTGCGTTGTCGAAAAACACCCCTGCAAATAGGGCGATTACAGGCAATTTAGCGCCGCAGGGCATAAAAGGTGTAAGCATGGCGGTGGTACGTCTTTGTCTTTCGTTTTTAATAGTGCGGGTGGCCATAACGCCTGGAATCGAGCAACCCGTGCCGATGACCATAGGTATAATGGATTTGCCCGACAAGCCTACTTTTTTAAAGAAGCGGTCCATAATCACCGCTACGCGCGACATATAACCTGAGTCTTCGAGAAGTGCCAACAAGAAAAAGAGCACCATAATTAGGGGCAAGAAGCCAACTACCAACCCCACGCCGCCAATAATGCCATCGAGAAGAAGCGCACTTAAAACTGGCGATACGGATTCGCCAAGAAGTGCGGCGACAAAGGCATAGAACTGATCGATCCAACCCACAAAGAGGTCTGCTAAAAATGGCCCCAGATAGGTTTGTGAAATTGAAAAAACAGCCCACATCACTAAGAGAAAAATAGGTATGCCCAGCACCTTGTGGGCAACCACGCCGTCGATTGCATCTTGTCGATTCTTCGAACTACTTGCTACGGCTTTAACTTCAAATTTACCCACCACTTCTTTTACAAACGCATAGCGCTTTGTATCGATGGTGTGGGCTTCAAACTCATTGGATTCACTGAGTCCTGGCGCCCCAAAAGGCGCAACTTGCGCTTCGCCTTGTCGCTTTATAGCTTCTTCGATCAACTTGTCTAGGCCATTGTTGCTGCCACTTGTAGAAATAGTCTCTACAATGGGGCAACCCAAGGCATAAGACAACTTTTCAACTTGAATTTGGTTTTGCTTTTTTGCAGTAAGGTCGCTTTTATTTAAGGCAATCACCACGGGAATCTCGAGCTCCAAGAGTTGTGTGGTGAAAAATAAACTTCTGCTGAGATTTGTGGCATCTACGATATTGATGATTACATCGGGTTTTTCGCCTTTGACAAAATCCCTGGTAATACTCTCTTCAGACGTATAGGGCGACATAGAATAAGCGCCGGGAAGGTCTACAATTTCAATGGTTGCATGCATTTTAGAAAAAGTGCTCTTTAATGCGCCCACATTTTTACTGACAGTAACCCCTGCCCAGTTGCCCACATGTTCATTTCGCCCAGTAAGGGCATTAAAAAGTGTTGTCTTACCACTGTTTGGGTTACCCGCTAATGCAATTCTCATAACTTCCTCCACAGATTAAATGCCATTGCCACAAAGGCTTTACGCCTCGATTTTTATTGCGCGTGCCAAGTCTTTATCTAAGCTGTACCGCGCGTCTTTTATTGCCACTACATAGGTATCTGATAGCTTTGAAACCAGCGTGATGACCTCACCTGCGTAGCAGCCTAGAGTCATCAAAAATGCTCGCATTTCTGTATCGCTTGTCACGATTTCTGAAATGCAATAGGATTGCTCTACTTGTGCCTCAGCCAGTGTATTCGGCTTGCTTCCCTTTGTTCTTTTAAACACGCCTCCAAACAACGCACCCAAATCGCTAGTGAAAGTCATTCTCGCCTCCTAGGAAAAAAACAAGGACAAACCCGTTGTCCAACTCTTAAACTTATATTATAGTAAACACTCGTTTCTGTCAATGAGAGTCATTGTCAGAAACGAGTGAAAACCGTTATTATTGTGTACAAATACCCGACACTTTTTATGAATTTTTTGTATCAACTTTGCTTACAACCCGTAGGCGACCCTTGATTGGAATATGCTGCAGCGCTTCTAACACCACCTCGCCTTTGTGGTTGAGTATCTCGACATAGGTCGAAAGATCGAAGATATTGATGATGCCGATGTCATTTGCAGTAATCCCTGGAATCGCACAGATGCCGCCAACCACATCTACTGGTCGCATCTTGGTTTTTTTGCCGCCGCGTATGTGCAGCTTCATTATTTGGGCATTTAATTTTTCTGTCTTTTGGATCTTCTTCTCTGGCCCCTTTGCCGTCTTGGCATCGAAGGCCACCCGGCCTTGGTCGATATGGGCTTGAGAAGGCGCTAGGACCTCTTCTATGGTGCGATCGATATAGTCGTAGACCTTTTGGAGATCTTGTGCTTCTTCAGGCGAACAGAAAGTGATCGCCTTGCCTTGATTGCCAATGCGCCCGGTGCGCCCTATACGGTGCACGTAGTTTTCTCTGTTGTTGGGCACATCGTAATTTACCACAAGGCCAATATTGTCGATATCTATGCCTCGGGCGGCCACGTCGGTGGCCACCAAATAGCGAAAGCTCCCATTTCTAAAGGCATCCATCACCTTTAAGCGGTCCTTTTGCTCCATACCCCCATGAATGCGGTCACAGCTAATGCCCTGTTCACAGAGTGCTTCGTAGATGCCCTCCACGACAATCTGGGTATTGCAAAAAATCATACAGCTATCGGGATGCTCTGAAACCAGCACATCTTCTAAGGTTTGCAGTTTCTGATTTGCACACACCCGCATCAGCACTTGGTGTATGCGCTGGGCTGCAGGACTTTCATCGATCACTTCAATTATCATGGGCCTTTGCATATAGCGCGCACTCAGCTTTTGAATGTGGTCTGGAAAGGTGGCCGACAGCAGTGTGGTTACCCGAGGCGTGGGCACACGCGTGAGAATCTCGTCAATTTGTTCGATAAAGCCCATTTTCAACATCTCATCTGCTTCGTCTATCACCACATAATTGACTGCCGACAAATCTATTGTGCCTTGCTCCATATGGTCTATAAGGCGCCCTGGCGTAGCCACCACCATATGGGTCTTTTGCTTAAGCTGCTTTGCCTGTAGGTGAAAAGGCGACTTCCCAAATACAGGTACAATCTTTAGACGCTTCAGCCTGCCAATATGAAAGAGATCTTCCTTCACTTGTAGTGCCAACTCGCGCGTTGGCGTCAATATCAAGACTTGCGGGCGATTTTCTTCCCACGACACCAAATGACAAAGGGGTATGCCAAAGGCTGCGGTCTTCCCACTGCCCGTCTGCGACTTCACAATCACATCTTGCCCTGCCAAAAGAGGTGGAATCACTTTAGCTTGCACCCTTGTAGGATGGTCAAACCCCATTAAAGCCAAGGCTTCTAATATTTCACCCGACAAGGGGTAATCTTCAAATTTTGCTGTTTTCATCGTAGCTCCTCAATCCATCCATAGGCAACGTGGCCTTTGCGCCACCCACCCACCTTCTGTTGAACCCCCAGCGCTTCAAATACGCCGCTGCCAATGCGCTCTTTAACCACCACGCGCCTTCTCGCCACGCGTTTGGCTTCTTGCCAGGCCTCTTGTGAAATGCCCTCTAAGCACGCGAGATGCCTCAGAGGTACCATCGACGGCGAAGCGCTCACCCCTTCGACAAACATAGGGTCGAAGTACACCACATCGAAGGCTCCATCGGGTAATCCTCTCAAATATGTGAGGTGGTCCACTGGCCAAACCTCTATGCGCCGCATGGCCTCAAGCATAGCAGTAGGACCCTTCTGATAACCCTTCATGCCCTGAGCTGTCAAATAGGCCATGGGACCATCTGCCTCAAGGCCAACAACCCTTCCCTCGCGACCGACGGCCCAACTGCATACAATCGCATCTGAACCATATCCCAATGTGCAGTCCAACACTTGATCTCCCGGCCCTAATGCGGTGGCCACAAGTAAATCCAGCGGCTTGTTCTGGCTGGGTTGCCACAATTTCAAGTAGGCGGTACCAGGATTCCAAAACACGCTGGTCTCTACACTGTGGAGCACAATGCATTCGTGGGTCACAACGAACATGCGATCGAATTTATAGTGGGCCAACAGATGCTTTAAACCGCGGCGTCCGCGGTCTACCATGGGGCACCCCAGCTGTTCCGAAAGGGCCTTGGCACTGGCAATCAATGCTTCGGTGGGATCTGTGGCCGTGGTCACTCCCAGTTTAAACTGTTCGCTGATTTGCCTCCACAAGTCTCTATCTGTGCTGTCCATACCCACCTCCACATGAAAATTCTACGTTATATCACTTTTGATATCCACTTCTTAGATAAAAAGCGCGGGATTGTGATGCCTACTTTTACCCACTCTTCGAAAAATACAGCGCCAACCACTAGATGAACAGGCCACTGCAACCAAATGGCGGTAATAAAGCCCAGTGGCACGCCGACCAACCACACCGTCGCTAGGTCGAGAAGCATGCAAAAGTGCGTGTCGCCGCCACTGCGAAGGATGCCCACAATCATCGTAAAGGTAAACATCTTGGGCAGTTGATAGATACCCGTCACAATAAGGGTGTTTAGCAGCATGGCTGTGGTTTCTGGCGTTAACTCCGCGTATAGGGCCGAAATGAGATTTCTAGATAAAATGGTACCCGCCACGATAATCAGGGAAAGACCTACTGTTAGCTTTAAAAATCGCTTGGCATCAGAAAAGGCCTTATCTAAATCACCTCTGCCTATATCGTTGCCCACCATAACGCCGCATGCGCTGCCAATGCCCATAAACAGTGCCTGAAACAAATCGGCAACGGTATAAGAAATCGTTACGACGGTTAAAGCGCTCGTTCCAATATAGCCATAGGCGATAAAGTATACGGTGTTGCCCAGCGCCCATGTGGCTTCATTCACAAATACCGGATAACCGGTTTTAATCACGCGCATTAATTGCGCTTTGTTAAAGTCGAATAGTTCGGATACCGAGGCCCTAAGGGGATGATCTTTGCTTAAATAGATCACAAGCCCCATTGCCACCATCTCGAAGGTTCTGGCGATAAGGGTTGCCAACGCCGCGCCTTCAACGCCCATTTGGGGAAAGCTGTATTTGCCGTAAATCAAAAGGTAATTTAAAACCGTATTCATGACTAAAGCGCCACCACTGACCAGCATGGGCATGGTGGTCTGATGCACAGAGCGACTGGTAAAGGAAAACATAAACGAGATTGCCGTAAATATATAAGAGATGCCCACAATCCGCAAATACTTAATCCCCAGCTGGATCGCCCGAGGATCGTCAGAGAATAAATCCAGGAGCTGTTGGGGCATCAACAAGCTGCCCAGGGTAAAAATCAGCCCGGTTATACTGCCAAATATGAGCATAATGCCCATCATGCGGCGAATGTTAAGAATATCCCGCACACCCCAGTACTGGGCGGTGAAAATACCACACCCGCTGTATATGCCATACATACTCAAGCTAAACAGAAAAAAGAGGCGATTGGCCACGCCTACTCCGGCGATGGCGGTTTCGCCAAGTCCCCCAATCATCAAGGTATCTACCAAGTTGAGTGCACTCGTCAGTAAATGCGAGATGGCAATTGGCAACCCAATATGGATCATTGTTTTATAAAACTTCGACATATATACCTCTATACCTCTTATTTACTTCGACCATGACTAACCCTCAAATGTATCGTGAACAACAGCAATACTAGTAGCATACCATATGTAACGGGTCCACGCATCACTTGTGTCAAATCGCTACCCTTTGGATAATCACGTAGGGCGTATATCCACCAGCGTCCCAAGGTGATCAGCATAAGATAACTCAGCGCTTTTACACCTTCTACGGAAGCAAAGGCATATTTTCTCGCAGATAAAACCGCAAAAAAAGCCCACACCAATATGGCGCTTCCTAAAAATACGCCAATCTCGTACAGCTGTGTCGGATGCCTAAGCACCAGATTGCCACCTCTCAACACGCCGCTTATAAGGCCAGGAGTAAGCCAGCCCATAAGATTCCCTTCGGCCCTTTGAAAATACATGGCCCATGGCAGATCGGAAATCACCCCGTAGCAGCACCCATTTAAAAAGCATCCCAACTTAGAAAAACTGAGGGCCAAAGCCATCCATGGCATGCCACCATCCAGAATGCCCCACACATCGCGCCTCTGCTTATAGCACCAAAGTCCAAGGGTGCCGAGACTGGCCATCAAACCACCGTAGAGGCCAAAATTCACCAGTCTAAGGGTAAACAAGCGCTCAGGTGCCTCAAAGATTAGCTGAAGGTGTAAAAGGGCATAGTAAACCCGCGCACCTATAAGAAACATTGCCGACATGCAAATCGCCAGTGCGCTTATTTTCAGCCACGACACACCACTTTTTCTAAGCTGTATGGCCCCATAGGTCGATGCGATTAGGAGTGCCATCACATTGAGTGTGGTGTAGGATTTTAATAAAATGGGCATGCCAAATAGCACGCCCTCATATAAGATAGGTCTCACTTAACACTCCTTAACTCCTTAAAATCTTAACAACACAACCGCAAATGCTATTGACCTTTAGTTACTTTCCATGTGCCATCAATTAAAATATCGGTCTTAGTATATTTTACATACTCCGCATTGTCTGAGGTCATTTTGAAAGTCCCTTCTAAGATTCCATCTTTGAGGATCTTGCCTTCAAAAATAGTATTGAGCGTTTCATCTTGCTGTACTTGGCTGTCAGACATGGTTATCTTACCTGGCTCGTGAACGAGTTTGAAGGGTTCATCGGCCGCTTCTTCACATTCCTCTTCTGGGAATGCTGCCGCAAAGTCCACTTTAACAGTAGATGTTAGCACACCATCGGCCCCAGCCTTAATAATTACTGTCATGGGCACTTCTTTGCCAATTGCTTGACGGCCTTTGTCGAGGGCTTCTGTGACTTGCGCTCGCACTTCTTCGTTGTCTAGGTCTAGCTCTTCACATTGCTCGGCATCTTCTCCAGTAACCTCTGGCAGAGAGTCCGGATCGTCGAGAGCCTTTTGTCCAAAATCGAGCATGGGCGAAGTTGCAATAATGAAAACTCCAGTATAAGTGCCTTCAGTTAGAGGCTCGGGCGGGTCAGCTGCCATGGCCTTAGGTAAAAGACCGCCATCGCCCTGACAACCCACAAGGACAAATGCCAACACTAAAATCAAGATTAATAAACGCTTCATACGCATACCTCTCTTTCTCTGTACTCATATTCGCCATGAGCTGCATTATATTTACCCTTTTTCCGTTGTGTGTCTACACAATTTTGTAATGCTACAGACATAGAAAGTGTACCTTAATATTACCTAGATTCTACGTGAACCCTACTCATATAACCCTTTAAGCAAGTATTTATAATGGTTAAGCCAAACCCATCCTTTCACCCATTGGGTGAAAGGAAATCACCGCAAATCAGCGTCTATTCAATGTTTTTTGCTTTGTTTGGTGGGTAAAAAGGTTACAATCCTAAAAAGCTTGGTAACCGGTGCTACAACATCCAGTTCGCCTTTTGTGATGAACTCAAAGCCTATATCACTGGTTTTGTTAGAAGCGGTAATGCATACACCGCAAATGGTGCTGCTGAACTGATTAAAGAGATTGTTGCCACTCTTAAAGCTCAAAACTTGGAAATCTTTTTCCGTATGGATAGTGGCTACTTCGATGAAGAAATCATTGAAACAATCGAGTCTCTTGGTTGCAAATACTTAATCAAAGCTAAGGCTTATGCGACACTTGTCTCTCAAGTGACCGCTTCCTCCGCTGTGTTTCATAAAGGTATAAACGGCAGAGAAACCGCTGAGCTGCATATAAAATTGGATAAGTGGAAGGAAAAACGAAGATTTGTCGTGTCTCGTGTACTGAAACCCGAAAATGAAAGATCTCAGTTATGCCTTTTAGAGGGCTCAGAGTACGACTATTTTTTCTTTGTTACCAATACAGACTTAGAGTCAGAATCTGTTGTTCTCTCCTATGAAAAGCATGGTAATGCTGAAAACTATATCAAAGAAGCAAAATACGACATGTCAGTAGGCCACTTGCTTTTGAAATCATTCTGGGCAAATGAAGCAGTATTCCAAATGATGATGCTCGCTTATAACTTTTTTCTGCTCTTTAAGTTTGATTATCTGGATGCTTCCGAATACAGACAGCAGATAAAGACATTTCGATTGAAATACGTTTTTCTTGCGGCTAAAATTATCAAAACAGCTAGGTCTGTGATTATGAAGCTCTCAAGCAACTATCCTTATCAGGAGGTGTATAAAAAATGTATCTGCTTAGAGTCGTAACGATTGGTAAATTAGCGCTTGAATCACTTGAGTTAATCGAGTGGTTTATTAATTGAACCTAGAAATGAGATTTTTGCAACTTAGTTGAGAATAATGGATATAACCTATTCAAATGTGTTGAGGAAGGAGTGTGAATATTGTTAAAATGCAAGAGTAACTACTTGAATTCTTCGTAGATTCATCTGAAATATTGATTTTTAATGATTTTAGTAAAACGACGTAGAATTTAGGTAGTAATTATCTATGAGGAACGCATTACTCAACACATTCGGTTTTAGTTTACACAAAATTCTTGACAGACCCAAATGATTTAAATAGTTTAATATGTATATAAAGGCAATTATGTTATATATTTAAAAAGGGGGATTTTATGAAAAAGACCGTAGTTGCTCTGCTTATAGTAATGATGCTTATTTCAACATCTGTGTTTACTTTCGCTTCACAACAAGACAGAAATGATAATGAAGAGACTAAATTCCGCTTAATCACTGCTACTGAACTAAAAAAATTGGACCAGGCTGTTCTTAAATACCAGCTAAAACACAATAAACAAGAGTTAACAATTGAAGAAGTATATAAAATATTGGATACACTAAAAATTAAGAATGTAAAATTACAAAAAATTGATGACATAAATATACTGGTTACAACCATGTCAAGAGGCTTGGATGTAATCTATTCGGCTTTTAGTACAACCCTTGATACTAACAGTTGGTTTCAGGTAACATTCACCATGAAAAACCTGGACATTATTGATACTCATAATTACTATAGAGGTACAATTGATGGATTCAGTGAAACGGGATTAATGAGTGGTGTTTTTCTTTGGAGCACTAGTCATGCCGTATATGAATCACAAATACTTCCAGGTAAAACAAGAGTTCATAAAGGAATCATCTTGCAAAACCGCGGTGGTCGAGCATACTTTCAATCCACTATGTACTACAATACGAACGGAGTAGAGATGGGACCTCAAATCATAACTCATAAAAACTATAAATTTTATTAACATTTAAAAGAGGTAGTCCGTGAATTTAGGAAGAATGATAACAGATGAAGAAGCAGATCTTCTACACAAAGAAGTTGTCAAATACCAAAACGAAACTGGTAAAGTAGAACTAACAGTTGATGAGGTAATTGAAATCATGAAAAAGTTGAACATTGAGGGTGTTATTCCGTTCAAACCATCAAACATTTGAAGCAGAATTCCTATTAATCGAGTAGGAGGGGAAATTTTCAAGTAGTCTGAGAAGAATAGATAGCCTGCTTTTCTAAGCCGATTATCTGTAATAGAGCAATTGAGAATTTGGCTACCGGCAACTGCCCAGTAGCCTTTTCTTGTGTTCGCATACTTAAACGCATTTTGGTTATTATGCACTAGATAGCTACATCGACGGTGCAATTCCGTATTAGTAAAATAAAAATAACAACAGTTGACAATTGCAACTATATCGATTACAATTTGATCATACAGAGAAATCACAATATTTTTTTACGAAATTAGTTGCATATTAAAAGTGTTGCTTTTAGAAACTAAATATTTACTTAACACAGAAAGGAGTTACACATGACCTACGATGTGATTGTAATTGGAGCAGGTCAAGCAGGACTTGCGACGGCACACGCCCTAAAAGATACTGGAATGAACTACTTAATCGTCGAGGCCGGGCATCAGGCCTGTGGCTCATGGGCTTCCTACTACGACAGCCTACAATTGTTTTCCCCTGCTAAATACTCGAGCTTGCCTGGGCTTGCTTTTCCTGGAGACCCCCACAGGTATCCACTGAGAGATGAGGTTGTAGCTTATCTCAGTGGATACGCCAAGCACTTTAATTTTCCAATACGCTATAACACCCGCATTGAAAAAATTGAACGGTCGGGAACAGATTTTATCTTGCATCCCTCACAGGGCGAAAGTCTTTCTACAAAAAATGTAGTCGTGGCCTCTGGTCCCTTTAATCAACCCAACATTCCCAATTTCAAAGGGCTTTCCGATTTTAAAGGACAAGTGCTTCACACAAGCGCCTACAAAGGGCCAAGCGATATAAAGGGGCGTCGGGTCGCTGTAATAGGCGCAGGCAACTCTGCAGTTCAGATTGCCTACGAACTCTCTGCTCATAAACAGGTCGTGCTCATCTCTAGAAGAGACCCGCGCTTTAGGATGCAGCGTATGTTGGGCATTGATGTGCACGCATGGCTGACTTACTCGGGACTTGACCGCTTGCCCATTGGGCAGTGGCTGAACTGGGAAGCCACAATACCCGTTATCGATCAGGGGAAATATCAAGCGGCTATTAAAAGTGGGCAGTTGCCGCTTCACCCCATGTTTGATGCCATTACACCTCAAGGCTTAAAATGGGCTGATAAAGAACGACCTTTCGATTCTCTGCTGTTAGCTACTGGTTTTAAATCCGCCCCTGAATTTTTAGAGGGTCTAGATGGTCTCGACAGACTTTCCGCCACACGTCAAAGTGGTGGGATTTCTAAAGAAATCCCCGGCCTCTACTTTGTTGGGCGCTCTTGGCAGCGGTCACATGCTTCTGCAACCTTAAGGGGTGTGGGTAACGATGCCAAATACGTCATTAAAAAGCTCCTCGACCAGCGCAAATCACGGAGGTAATTTATGCTAAAAGACCTAATCAAATCCCGTGTCTATCTAGACAATAGCGCCACCACGCCAATTAATCGAAAAGTTGCCCGAGTGATTAAAGGCTATCTTTACAAACGCTATGCAAATCCATCTTCGGCCCACGAGAGCGGCCTTATTGCAAGAGCGAGCATTGAGCTGGCCAGAGAGGGAATTGCAACGGACTTAAACAGTCGGGCAGACCAATTGATCTTCACTGGCTCTGGCACAGAGGGCAATAACTTAGCCCTGCAAGGCTTACTTAGGGGCGAACTACACGGCAAGCACATCATCACCTCGTCGATTGAACATGCCTCCATCACTCAAACCGCAGAAAAGCTGAGAAATAGTGGATTATCCATCGATTATGTTAAAGTCGACAGCCATGGCCAATACGACCTAGAAGCTCTCAAGGGGCTTATTCAACCGCAAACTGTGGGCTTGTATCTCAGCTATGTAAACAGCGACATTGACA
>CALFXQ010000358.1 GCA_937958285.1 uncultured Fusibacter sp.
TTTCAATCATCCGTTCCCTCTCGTGAAGCTTATCAGCTTTACATTAAGAGTATAGTGGGTTAAGAAAGGGTTGTCAAGTCTTTTTACTTGACAACCCTTTCTACCACAGAAAAATCTCTTTATGCGCTAGTACTTCAATCATTGGCTGCGACAGTCACTAGGACATCCACTTTAAGATGTCCATTTGTCGCTTGGCATTACACGAAATTGTTATCAGTTGATTGTGCTTGCTCAAATTTGCATTGAGTATTCGCTTTAAGTGAACTTCTAGATGTCGATAATAGGTCTCGCGATAAAAATTGATAAAGCGTTCATTTTCAGAGTTCTCTAAAAGCGTATGTTCCATCTTTGTATAGGCACCATGAATAACCACTTCGGTGAGGTTGGCACAACAGTTAAGCGTCACTCTGCTTGGTCCTTTACTCGAAGTGTCTTTTATCAGTTTTGCGAGCTCTGCTTCAGTTTTACCTAATTGAGCCTTGGACCAACTTATAGACAGTGATTCAGTAATTGGGGATGTTAATGGTTGAATTAACTTTTGCTTTATAGCAGAAAGGGCCTCGTCAATATGCTCGGTTTGAAAAGGCTTAATGAGAAATCGCGTCACACCTAATTGAATAGCTTGTTGCATCGTTTTAAAGTCATTAATTGCCGTTGCAATTACAAAAGGTATCTCATTATTGGTTGCTCTAATTTCACTTAACAGATGCATACCATCCATTTCCGGCATGAGCAAATCTGTCATTACGGCATCTACTAAATGCTGATTGTAGATTTGCAAAGCCTCTCTACCATTAGATGCCAAAAGTAGCGTTCCCACACGTCGTCTCAGATACGTTGCTACTTCCTCCTGAAGAAGCGGTTCATCTTCAACATATAGCAAAGTCAATCCCTCTGATTTTTCTAAGCCGACTGCTTCTGGATTATTCATCGTCAAATTCATAGTTAAGCACCCCATCTTCTATGTCGCAAGCCCGTTTTAAGGGCAGAACTAGGATGGTAGAGAGTCCATCTGCAGTATTATTAGAGGTGATTGAGCCCCTGTAGTGTTGCTCGATAATCATCTTCGCAATTGACAATCCTAAACCCATCCCTTTGTGTTTTGATTTTGTAGAAAAATAAGGCTCGTACAACATCGGCAAATCGCTTACTAAAACTCCTCCTGCATTGTCTGCTAGCGTTATATAGACTTCGTTTTCACCTACGTGCATATTAATGCTAATATTTCTGTCTGAATCGCGATGTTTGATCACGGCATCGATACTATTTTGAATAATTGCAAGAAAAACATGTGAGAGCTGACTTTCGTAGTTAAAGAGCGAAACATCTTTTGCAATTACTTCCTCTAGATGAATATGATGAATTTTAATGGCTCTTCAACCAATGTCGTCGCCATCGCTATGGCATGAGAAACCAAAAATGTTTTAGGGCTTTTTTGAGGCTTAAAGAAGTACCTAAAATCGTCTATGGTACGGCTCATGTGTTGTGTAAGGTCCGTCATGCGCGCATGCTGCCTTTCAATCAAAGGCAAATCGAGTTCCCCATGTGCATAGGCATCCTTCAGATTATCAAAAATCATTCGCATGACCGAAAGAGGTTGTCGCCATTGATGTGCTATATTTGCTAGCATTTCGCCCATGGCTGCCATTCTTGACTGGTAAACCATCATGGCCTCTTTTTTTCTATTTTCTGCAACCTCTTCAGAGTAGAGCTTTTCTAACTGAAGATTGATCCGGTCTAACAGAAAAGCTAACTGGTAACGATCTATAGCATCCTTGTTCAAATCATTGATAATTTCAGGGTCTATGCGACCAGCAATTTCATTTACTAGCCCCTTGAATCTCGACATGGCTCTTTGCGTGACTGCCCTTTCTAACACCATTGCCGATATATCTCTAAGTCTAATAAGTCCACGCCACTGATCTTCGTATGTCATCCACTGACATTCAATTTCTAATGGGATATGCTTGTCCAAGCAACCAACGCCATCACACTCTAACTTAAACGTGGGGTACTCTTCAGAAGGCAATCGATCGAGGTACGATTGCTCAAAAAACTCAGAGATTTTAAGCGCTACACGATCATCTGCCATAAGCTCAGAAAATCGCATCGACATAAGCTGTTGTTGTGTATAGTCAAACAAGGTCGACATTGAACTGTTGGCATCGAGTATTAAATGAGGCCGATACTGATCATCGAAGTTCACGATGGCTATGCCCTCGGAAACACCGTTGAATATTGCCTCATACCATTCCTTTCTCCTTTCAAGTTCCTCGCTAATTCTTTGCTTGATAACTAGGTCTTTTTGCAATGCCTCGTTTAGAAGGACTACCTCTTTTGAAAGGTTTTCTTGAACCTTCAACGCCCGCTTTTGCTTAATCAACCGATCGTAAAAATAGAGAGCTAGCATCACTACAAATAATACGCTGAGGTTGACTGCCCAGAGACCATAGATTCTGTACTTTAAAAAGTCAACTACTTCATCGTAGTCTTTGGAAATATTAATAATCCAAAATGATTCACCAACTGCAGCAGGTGCAAATGCATTAAACTTCTTAACGCGTTTACTCGCATCCTCAGTAAACCACAATGAGTGATATACGCCAACACCTGTTAAGCCTTGCTTTTGTTTATCTACAAGGGCTTCGAGTTCACTCCAATCGAAGTCTGGATATGATTCTTTGCGTTGTTTTAGTACATCTTTGCCAATATCCGCACGATTTGGATGCATGATAATAACACCCGATGCATCCTTCACACTTGCGTAACCTTTTTCCCCCGCTCTAATGGGCTCAATTAATACCTGATATAGCCAATCTATGGATAACCTCACATAAAGTACTTGTGTTTGTGCCCCTTGCAACTCTATGGGCCTTAGGATATGGACAAATAGCTGGCCGGCATCGTGATAGACCTGACCCACTGTTTTTTTGGGATCAGCCTTGAGCAACTGCAAATCGACTTCCAATGCCCGAGATATATTACCTGAAGGATAAGCATATATTGAAGCGCCATTAATATTTATAAGACCTACTTCTGAGAGCTCACCGCGTTTAATCTTGTAGTAATGTTCAATTTGCAATGCCTGCGGATCTCTCCCCAAAATTTCAAGTTCCGCTTCAATTTGCTTTATGTGATTGCCCACAGTATCGGCAACTGTCTCAGCCAAACTCAGAAGTTGATCTTGCTCTCTTGCAATCACATGGCTTTCAATGGTAACAAAATTGGTATATGAACTTACCCACGCAATGATGAGTGCGATCAAGCCACTGATTAGAAGACCATACTGCTGTCTGACACCGTTCACGCTAAGCCTCCATTAAACCCATAATATATTTATCATTATATCCTTAATGTCTTCATCTTGCCATCTCTAACCATGAGTTCACTTTTAAATGAATTAAATCAGAAGAATGACTTCTCGAGCGCATGCAATGCTTTGCTGGTAAATCGCAAATAAAGCATGACCTTGATTCAAAGCCTATGTCCTCCCTATGTACCTGTTCACCTCTTGGATTGTAAACATCTATATCCAACAATCGCCTATATGGATAACGTTCTTCTATCGCCACAGCGATGGTTTTCATTTTTATGGGGTCTAGGTCTGACAGTACTAAATAGTACGCACCTGTAACTTCTGCTATTTGCTTTGAGATGATACAATCCGCTTTAACTGCTTTGAGTACAAGATTTAAATCCCCATATGCTTCGTCGAGGATGCATCGCCATTCGCATCGATACTTAATTGTGCCTGGAATATTTAGGCCAATACTCACCAATGTTTTTTTGTGTTCTGCAATGAGAGATTTTTGCATTTCTGACTTTTTTTCTTTGGCCGATAACAAGGCTTTATGAGTCACCATCTTCTATATAACCTTTCTGTTCATACCAATTTCTGTGAGGTGCGTTTCGCTTTAAGAAACAATACGTTGAATGAGGAACATATTCCGACAATTCTTCCCACCGATCCTCTTGTAATAATCGTCTCACCCGCGAGGCACTTATGGGGCTATTGTTGAGCGTTAGCCTTGGCAGAACTTCAACTTCAATACCCAAAGTTGGCAAAGATCGCAACATTTCTTGATTATAGTACGCTGTCACAAGGGAATAGGGTTCAGTTCCGATAAATCGTTTTGTTATTTCCAAGGATGGTGCAATATACGTTTTGAACAGCGACACATCAACTGCAATCTGAGCATGTGCATACGCCTCTTGCCTTGTAAAATAAGACGGAAATGTCAGCGCTGAAACTAAGTATCGACCACCGGGAATTAAGGATACATTGTTGAGATGTGCGGTTCCTAGTCGTATCATCTCCAAACGGTCCGCAAAGGCAAATAGAGATTGGTCTTCTTCCACAACTAAAACAAAGAGATGGTCACAGCGGCTTGCCGCGTACTGAATTAAATACTGATGACCCAGAGTAAACGGGTTACAATTAACCACTACACATCCACGTTCACCCGCTTCCAAAATCCGATAGCCTTTCAGCTGCTCCAAGTAGATACTCAGGCTTTTTTCGCCCCACTCTAAAAGGTAGGCATATGGTTTTACTTCCAAAATGCGTCTAAAGCCTATACTTTCGAACACTCTTGCATTTTCAGGTTTTGTGTAAACGTAGAGTGACGACTCACCACTGAGCATTGCTTCCCTTAAAACAGCCTCCACCAGTGTCGCAGTGAGATCTTTCCCGCGATAGGCGCTGTCGATAACTAATCCTTGGATTAGTCCTTTTTCAACCCCTACAGCACCGATCAAGCCCCTATCATGACTAAAAAGACCAAACCAAGTCTTCACATCCATTGGTGTAACAAGACCGGTACTACTATGTAAGGCCAATAGTGCATCGCTCATACGAATGGATTTGGTATAAAATTCAAACACATATCACCTCTACAATCCCGTCATGTCGACAATAATTTTTATGATGATTGGAAATAATGCAACGACCATCATTAGACGCATCATTTGAAAAACCAGAACTTCACGGGAATCCACACCCATTTCAGATGCTATTAGAACCATATCTGAAGAACCTCCCGGTGTGGTTGCTAGCATTGCCTCACTGAGAGGCATTCCAAAGCGTTTTGATAACAAATGACCCATGGTCACACATAGTATTAAATATCCCGTATTTGAAATGGCAATCGGTCCAATTAAGTATGCCATCTCCGAAAAATCACCAACGCCAAAAACACTCCCTACATAAGCGCCAGACAATATTTGTGCAATACGCTTTAAGTATTTGGGCATGCTCACTTCAATTCCAAAAAATCTTATCGAAAGTATAGTCATCATGCTAAAGACCAACGCACCTGCAGGTATACCCATGTCTTTTCCGATCCCGCCTGCAAAAATAGCGACACCAAGCGTATATAACACCCGTAAATGGTCAACGGGACCTTTAGAAAATGTACTTTTTTGTCGATGTGATGTTGCATGAGAAGCCGTACTAGGGTCGAATGGTTCAACGCCATGAGGCCTGAGGCTAGAACGTCTTTTTGCTTCCCACCAACGTATGAATGAAGGATAAATCCCTACAGCTACTAGCAGCCTGGAAAACTGCATCGTTGCCACTATTGGTAAGTCTGCACCTAAATCAGCACTGATTAGAGGGACATCACTCATACCTCCAGGTACAGTCCCCATAAGCGATGTAATAAGATCAAGCGGCGTCAACCAATAGACCAAAACGCCAGTCACCACATTGACCACTAACATTCCAAAGACAATTAGAAGTGCTGGTCTGATTAGTTTTGGCATCCTCCGCATAGCCCCGCCATCTAAACTCGATGCAATAAATGTTCCAGCTAGGATTTGTGCAAGCCATTTAGCCTCAGTTGGCATCCAAGCTACACCTAAAACAATATTCAGTACTGCCGCGCCAATCAAGCTCCCCACAAGAAGACCAGCGGGCACCCTCAAGCGATGAAAGCCATAACCCACACCAGAGGCAATAAGTGTTGTCATAATAAACTTTGCAAGAATTAACTTAGTCATCATACCTCCCTTTGCCATGCCAGTATTGTAGAAAAGAGACGGCAAATAAATTGCCATCTCTGTCTAGTCTCTATTTCATGCTTTATCGCTATTTATACTAATTTACAGGAGCACTTTTGTCTCTGTTCTTTTTAATCCAATCTAGAATCACTGGCGTTAGAAGCATCGCAGCACATGCTACCAATAAAGATGCAGTAATGGGTTTAGTAAGCACGTTGACAAGATTGCCATTTTCTAAAGTCACAGCTCTTCGTAAATTGGCCTCTGTCATGCCTCCAAGTACTAGACCGAGAATGAGTGCCGCCGATGAAAACTTGTATTTATTGAGCACAAAGCCTACAAGTCCAGCAATCGCCATTAAGATTACATCATTGGTATTGCCCTTAAGCGCGAAGGAGCCAATGGTCGCTAGGAGTATAATTGTCGTACCCAAAATACTGTAAGGTACTTTAAGAATTTTGCTAAACACTTTGGCTATTGCCATAGAAATTATAACCATAATGACATTGGTAACCATCATCGAAGCAAACACGCTCGAAAGAAACTGGGGTTGGGTTTTTATCAAGAGTGGTCCCACTTGAACGCCTTTTAACACCAGTGCAGACATCATAATTGCAGCAGCATTTCCCCCGGGAATCCCCAGCGCTAGCATTGGCACCATTGCCCCACCTGTAGCCGCATTATTTGCCGTCTCAGAGGCTGCAATCCCTTCTGAGCATCCAGTTCCAAACTTCTCTGGGGTTTTAGAAAGCTTGACTTCTGTTGTGTAGCTTAAGAAAGATGCGATGGTAGCACCAGCACCAGGCAGTATGCCCACCATGGTACCAAGAATCGAGGATCTGGCGATAACACCTCTCATGGCCCAACCTTCTTTGAAGCCCATTAACTTCGTCTTTACTTTGTCACCAGAACCTGTATTCTGAAGCTTAGATGGCTTATGTGTTTGCTTGAGCACCTCTGTAATGGCGAACATACCTATCATTAGTGGTATCATCTCAATGCCACTGAGTAACATCTGATTCCCCCATGTAAATCGAGGAATTCCCAATAGTGGATCCATGCCAATTGTCGCAAGAAATAGTCCGATTAGACCAGAAATTAAAGTTTTAACAATATTGTCGCTATCTAGGGCTGTTAGTACACTTAGGCCCAAGAACGATACTGCAAATAGTTCGGAGGGACCAAATTTGATGGCCACCGCTGCTAATTGAGGAGAAAGTAGAAACATGGCAATAGCCGCTACTGTACCCCCAATGGCTGAGGTGACTAAGCTAATACCAAGGGCTTTTCCCGCCTCTCCTCGCTGGGCCATAGGATAGCCGTCGAAGGTTGTCGGTGCATTCGAAGGCGTGCCGGGAATTTTAAAGAGGATAGCCGTTATTCCGCCCCCAGTTATAGATGCACAATATACAGATGTTAAAAATGCAATGGCCACCAGCGGCTGCATGCCATATGCAAAGGGCAGTCCTAGTGCTACAGCCATTGATGCGCTTACACCAGGAAGTGCGCCAAAGATCACACCTAGCACCGTCCCCGCAAGGATGAGTATAAATGTCATTGGCTGAAAGACAACTTCAAATCCAGAAATGAGCAATTCTAGCATGATTCACACACCTTTCAATTAAAATGATTCAAGGAGTAAGGCAAGGTCGCGCAAAACACCGTATCCACGTGGCAACATAATGCCCAATCCCTTTGAGAATATAAAGTAAATCATTAGGGTGATGCCAATCGAGACGGCCGCTAAAACTAAAGGTCTTCTCTCTCCTTGAAGTAGGGCATAGGCTGCAAACATTACAATACTCGACAACAAGAAACCCAAGGGTTCCAAAGTAAATGTATAGGCAAAAATTATGACAATACCTATAAAAAGCTTGCTCTTAAAGATGGGCATAAGGCGTATCGCCTTGATTTCATCGAAGTTTCTCTGACTTATAGGTGTTTTTTTGTAGATGTTATACATATTTACGCCTATTAGCACGATCAAAGCTCCCAAAATCAACTGTGGCCACTGTTCAGGACCTAATTCTGTAGGAAGTGATTTTGGCATACTCACGCCAATAAAGTAAAAACAGTAGCTAAAAAACACCATCAGAACAAAGTTAAATAATAGTTCTAATACCACAGTCATCAACTCGCTTTCTCTAATATTAGGGGCGGCAGTGCCCGTTCAATTTATGAATGGGCACTGCCTTAAAGGGTTATTGCGAATCTCTATTGAAGGGATTTATTGTAGAGATCCGTCAAGACAGTAATTTGCTCTTGCCAAATTGTGCCGAAGTCCGAGCGATTTGCATATCCTGGTCTTTGATCTAGCGCATTGTTTTTTGCCCAGGTTTGGAAGTCTTCGCTCGCTACCGCTTTTTCTGCCGCTGCTTCAAAAGCAATTAAAGCTTCTTCTGGTGTACCTTTTTTTGCCAAAATACCTCGCATTGGTCCTAAAAGTGATTCTATGTTGTTCTCAGTGGTCGTCTCAACTTCTGGCAACATCGTGAGACGCTCTTGTGAAGCTGCAATAATGCCTATCATATCGCCTGATTCAATAAGACCTTTTGATTCAGCCGGGCCGGCAACAGCTAGTGATATATGGCCACCAATAATTGCAGCATTAAGTTCAGCACCATTATTAAATGCAACAAGTGGTACATCTACCCCTGCAAGTTCAAATGTTTGTCTTACCATAAAGGCATCTACGCCAGTTACCGTTAAAACACCCACTTTTACTTTTCCAGGATTTGCCTTTATATACTCTATTAGCTCTTTGAAGTTTTTAAATGGTGCTTTTGATGAGGCCACAATAACGTTTGTATCGTGTACTAGACGCGTTACTGGAATAAATTCTTCAGCGTAGTTAAAGCTCATTAAATTTTGGATATTAGCAAGCAATAAAGACTGTGTGCCAATCATATAAGTGTATCCGTCTGCTGGCTGTTTATTGGTATATTCTGAACCTTGTACACCGCCACCGCCTTCTACATTGTTGACCACTACAGGTACACCAAGTTCTTTTTCTAGTGCCAATGCAAAGGTTCTGAGGGTTGTGTCTGCACCACCTCCCGCTCCCCAAGGACATACGAGTTCGATCTTGCGCTCAAACTTAAAGCCTTCCACTGCGGCCACAGTTTCACCACCTGCTTGTGCTTGATCTGTCACGTCACTGGTTTCTTGAGGCTTTTGACATCCAGTAAGAACCAAGGCACTCGCCAACGCTAAACCCAATAAGCTTCTTAGAATCTTCTTCATTTGGAACCCCTTTTCTTTTTATAAAATGATTTTCTATCAACAGTGACCCGCGTCACTTGTCGTAGTGTTGTGGTAGTAATTGATTAAACTACCCGCTAGCAATACACTGCGCTCTACTGGTGTGAGCTGTCCAATTTCGAGAACGAGTGTGTGCTTTAATTGGCCTGCCTTGCAATAAAGACGAGCTGTGATATTGTTGCTTTCATCAATTAAAGATTTTCTAATATGCATAAGCATTAGCCAATCTCCTATTTCAAAATTAGCGGCCAGAAATGTCTCTTGAGAAGGCATCAACAATGGCAACATTCCCCAGTTTATCAAATTTGAACGATATCTCTTTGTCGCATATTCGGTGGCGATATTCGCCCAACCCCCGAGAACCTTTTGGCATGAAGCCGCTTGCTCTCTTGCGGAGCCATCTCCAGGCTTGATAGCGGCGATTAAAGAACCCCAGCCCCAATTTTCAGCAGTATCCTCTTGTATCAGCCCATCCAAATGTCTATGGCTCACTTCATTCCAAAGCGCGCTTATATCCTTTTCTCCCCTTTTAACCAGTTGCCTGAGCGTTTCTAATTGCTTAGTGGCACTTGTACGTCCCACATAATTCGGATCTTTTCTCGACAAGGTATACTGAGCAAGTCTTGAGGGGTTTGAACGATAGGAGGACGTCTCACCGGATGGAATCAGCTCGTCTGTCGTCGTTATAGGATCTGTTAACACCGAAGCTACAGAGAGTATTAAGTGTTCCGGCAATGGGCTCATCTCGGGCCAAGGTTCAATATTTGGCCCCTCTATCACCTCGATTGTTTGATCTGCAGCATGATAGCCACTATAGACACGATTTTTATAAACGCTATCGTCGAAGGTATAAGTACCTAATGGAGGTTTATTTGTGAGATTCAAGGCACTTGTCAATTGACCACCATTCGCAGCGGTTGCAGCAATGGATCTTGCATCCATTAGTGCCACAGCAGCCATCTGTCCATCTTTAGGAATAGCACCCTCGCGATTTGGAAAATTTCTAGTGGTGTGACGCACTGATAAACCTTTGTGGTTAGGTACATCACCTGCACCAAAACAAGGTCCACAAAATGCAGTTCTCCATATTGCACCACTTTGCATAAGGCTACTTGCAATGCCCTGGTTGACCAGAGCGATTTGTGTCGGCTGACTTGAGGGATAGATACTGAGACTAAAGAAACCATTGCCTGTACTTTGATCTCTTAAATAGGTTTCCGCTGCAGATATGTTCTCGTATGTACCACCTGCACACCCTGCAATAATTCCCTGCTGAACATATATCGCTTCCTTGCCCTGTGCATTTTTTTGTATATATTGCTGCCAGTTCAAGTCCGAGGGTTTTAATCCCGTCATATGCACAGCTTCACCCTCTGCTACTTTGAGTATATCTCTAGGAAAATCGATCAAATCACGGAGTCTGTAGACATGACTCGGGTGAAATGGCAAAGCAATCATGGGTTCTATTTCAGATAAGTCAACTTCAATTATGCCATCGTAATAGGCAATATCATCGGGCTCGAGCTTATAGTAAGCCTCTTTACGACCATGTATTGCATAATATTGCTCCACTTTTGAGTCCGTTTTCCAAATGGAACTCAAGCAGGTTGTCTCCGTTGTCATCACATCGATGCCATTTCGATATTCCACGGAAAGGCCATCCACACCGGGTCCAATAAACTCTAAGACTTTGTTTGTAACAAAACCATTTGAGAAAACGGACTTAACCAAAAGCAGCGCCACGTCTTGTGGGCCAACGCCTTGTTTGGGAGCGCCCTTTAAGTAAACACCTACCACCTTTGGATAGGGCATATCGTAAGTGCGCTGCATCAATTGCTTTGCCAACTCACCGCCGCCTTCTCCAATAGCCATGGTCCCTAACGCACCGTAACGCGTATGGCTATCTGATCCTAAAATCATATGGCCAACTGAAGCCATAGTCTCCCGCATGTATTGGTGTATAACCGCTAAATGGGGTGGTACATAAATCCCACCATAACGTCTCGCAGCAGTATGAGCAAATAGATGGTCATCCTCATTAATGGTACCGCCAACTGCTGCAAGGCTATTGTGACAATTTGTAAGTACATATGGAACTGGGAATGCCTTCATACCACTAGCTCTTGCAGTTTGTATAATCCCTACATAGGTGATGTCGTGGGAGGCGAGAGCATCAAATTTAAGACTTAAGTGTTCCATGTTCTCATTTGTTTGATGTGCCCTTAAAATTTTGTAGGTCATCGTTCCTGTTCGTGCCTTCCGATGTTCATCATCTATAAGGGCAATGCTTTCTAAAAGAGCACCTGCCTGAAGATAACCACCCTCGGGATTTAATCGAATCATCATCGCCTCCTACCGCTTGACTTGGTAGATATGATCTAACGTGTACCCCGTGCGGTGTTTGACCACCCCCACTACACGGTTTGTATACTGAATGGCCACGGGTGTGCCCGTTATAGACTCCGCTCTTTCTTTTAGTTCTTCTATGCTACATAAAGGTAAACCAGCATTTGCTAAGCGCGCTATCAAATCGGGTCGTTGTGGATTGACCGCAATACCTTGGTCTGTAACAACTACATCCACTGTATCGCCAGATGTGACAATGGTATTCACGCGTGCTAAAATGCTTGGCATGCGCCCACGCACTAATGGCACAACGATGATAGAGAGTTGGGCAGATGCGGATGTATCTGGATGTCCACCAACTGCGCCTCGTATAATGCCATCGGAACCTGTGAGTACATTGACATTGAAGTTCACATCTACCTCTAAAGCGCTGAGTACAACCATATCAAGGCGATTGACAGCGCCGCCCATTGCTGCGGGCGTCGCATAATATTGAGCATCTACGACTTGATGATAAGGATTCTCTTGAATGCTTTTTACAGCGTCTAAGTCAAAGCTCTGTACATCTAATAGCTTTTTTACATACCCTGCCTCGTGCAATTTCACAATTTGACTCGTGATGCCCCCTAGGGCAAAACTCGCCCTAATGTTCTTCGAATCCATATGTTCCTTCAGAAAACGTGTAACAGCAAGCGATGCACCGCCCGTGCCTGTTTGAAATGAAAACCCATCCTCAAATAATCCAGCGTTCAACATCACATCACATGCCAACTTTGCAATTTTTATATCTTTGGGATTAGTACTATAGCGCGTTGCACCAGAAGAAATCCCCTTGGGATCGCCAATATAATCGAGTTTAACGATGCCATCTACCTGATTTTGTTTGATTGCGCATGGGGTGTTGGGATATGTCACGATATGTTGTGTAAGAAGCACCACATAATTGGCATACTGTGCATCGACCATAGCGTATCCCAGTGAGCCACATGCTGCAGAATTGTCACCATCTCGATTAAATCCATTGGCATTACCCATATCATCGCACGCTGGGACGCCTAAAAATGCAACGTCGATGACAATTTCCCGCGATGCAATTGCCTCAGCGCGGTTTCCATGTGATCGAAAGACGATAGGTTCTTCCATCAAGCCATTAGAAATGCTGTTGGCTAACTCTCCACGCAAGCCACTGGTCTCAATTCGTTTGACTATACCTCTATCGATATACTCGATAAGCGGTGCGTGGATATCTGAGAGGGAACTTGCGGCAATTGTAAGTCCCTTAATTCCCTTTTGTGAAATCACAGCCATCACTTGATTGATAATTGCATCGCCGTTTCTGAAGTGATGATGAAAGGATATTGTCATGCCATCTGTAAGTCCTGATCGTTCTATAGCCACTTCTATAGAGTCCATCAGCTTGTTTGTACGAATCGCGGTTGCCTTCACTGCTAACCCCCTATGTTATCGAAAACTACCGTGTTTTCCACCACTCCAGCGGCGATCGCGAGCGCTATCACGCGCTGAGCCCGCAAAACTACAGGACGATCTATCATCTTTCCGTTTAAACTCACCACGCCCAGACCCTTTTCGTCTGCTTCGCGTATCGCTTCAATAATTGCCTGCGCCTTTTCAATTTCATTTGGCGAAGGGGTGTACAATTGGTTGACTGGGGCGATTTGCCTCGGATTTATCACTGATTTACCATCGAAACCCATTTGCTTAATAAGTGCTACTTCTGCGCAAAAGCCCTCTTCATCATTTACATCTGAGAAAACTGTGTCTAACGCTGAGATACCTGCTGCGCGAGCTGCAAAGACAATCATACTTCGCGCTGTAAAAAGTTCAGTGCCCTCAGGCGACCTCGTCGTTTTTAAATCTGTGACAAAATCTTCTGCTCCAATGGCAATGCCAATTAGTCGCTTAGAGGCAGTGGCAATTGCATGTACATTCAAAATCCCTTGACCACTTTCGATTGCCGCCATTAACCCTACAGAGCCCTTTTGAATCCCCAATACTTCTTCGCAATGATCAATCCACTGCTCAGCCTCTAACACATCACCTGCATGCTCTGTCTTTGGGAGCCTAATCACCTGAACACCTGCTTCAATCATCGACATCACATCGGCCTTGCCGTGTGGTGTGTTTAGGGGATTTACTCGGACCACCAGTTCCACATCCCCATAATTAAAGGTCTTAAGCGCTTGATGCACTAGGTCCCTAGCAGCATCTTTCTCGGTTATTTTCACAGAATCCTCTAAATCAAACATCAAGGCATCTGCACCATATAGATGAGCATCCGGCATCATACTGGGATTATTTCCTGGGATAAACAACATCGTTCTTCGCAATCGATTCTTAACAAATCTCATCTCATCCCCCCTAGACTTGCTCATTGTGAATTGACGAGGCTCTACTTATGGCAGTGCGCATTCTAGCAATAATGGTGCAATCCAATGCACCGCGATCAACGGCACGCACTTTGGCACTTTTTACGCCCGCCGCCTGCAGTTCGCTTAGAATCACTTTGCGTATCTGTTCGCCAAATTGATAAATCACTGCACTCTCCAGATGTATCTCGATACCCGCTTCATCTTCAACGCAAAAGATTTGAATCAAAATATCACTAGATTCCAACGTTCCTGCGATTGCATCGCATATAATCATACATCTCCTCCTATCAGATAACTTCAACTGCAATGTTGCTTAGTTTAATTAGGCGTGCGAAATCGTTGTGATATTTCGTCTCAACTTCACTGTTTAAATGGCTTATCATATAGACTTTCGATACGTGTATTGGCCTTATCATGACATTCACCAAGTTCTTTACATCAAAAGCAGCGCGCGTCGACTCAATATCCCACTTAACGCTTTCTGGAAGGTTTGAAGTACTAAGTACAGATGACATTGTTACATCAGTAACATGCACAAAGCTATTGCCGAGACGATTCACCAACTTTCTTAAGATGCCTAGCTTTTCTTTAAGCACCGATGAAGAAAGTGCACCTCTTAATCCGACGACATGTATGTATTCCCAATCTGACCTTCTCTCTAGAAGACGGTTTACCCAAATGACATTTTCAGTCTTCGCTTGTGTTAATGTTTCGAGTGGAACAAACACCATGCTCGAGTCAAATGAACTAATGCGATATGCACAATTCTCTAAAGGGCCATATAGCCCCAAACCCCATATTTGAGTCATTAGGGTAAGGTTAGACGACATAAAGCGAATGGCAGGTTCAAAACACAATTTTTCTAAGGCCAAGCTATTGTATTTGTTTGCAAAAATAAAAGCTCTAGAAAAGCGTTGTGCCTTTAGGTATGCTACTACGCCTTCAAAAAGAAGCATCATGTATTCATTAATTGCATACTCTTCACGCCACACGAACTGCAAAGCCACATTTCCATTTATAAGCATTGCTGCAACAACTTCAATTGGGTTCTCAATATAGCATATAGTCATTGCAGTTGAGTCCTTACATAGTGCATACCACTGCAAAACATGTTTGCGTTTCAAGAGCACTTTAAGTTTTGCACTGTTTTTCTTTCTTTCACGACTTAAAACATATACCTTTGCATCTAAAATAGGATAACTAATCTCATCACCCCCGATAAATCCTTAAGTAAATCGAGTAAAAGAACATGAATACAAAAACAAAAAAATCAGCACATAAAATCACTTGGATTTTACATACTGATCCTCAAGGGTTTTTCCCCGCAGTTATCAATAATTTCACTTTTTTAGAAGCCGTCAATTTACATCTGCATCGCTGCACCGAAATCAATCGACAACCACATTATAGCGTATTCGTTTTAATACTGCAAACGTTTTCTGAACTTTTCTCTGAATATTTGTTCAAATAAAACACAAACCACGAGTAGATCTGCCGCACCACCATGACTAACGCCACGTTCAAGAGACCATCTGCAATACCCTTTGTATTTTTCTTGAACGAGCATCGACTCAAAATCGCCTGCTTCGACAATATTCTTCGCCAAACTTTGACTTTCTAACAAGGTTTGTTCTCCGTGCTTCCCTAATACATTGGAATCATCTAAATGTACAATTAAATGCAATAGCGTTGAGAGCATAGCTTCATTATATGCGAGATTATGAACATTAAGCCCTCTCAACAACTCGGGGATACCCACTGTTCTCACTAGAAGATAACCAGACAAAGCTTGACCCCTTGCACCTAGAGCACCTGTCTTATGATATTGCTGGCTTCCATAAGTGGTGCCTTTAGATAAAGCCTCCATTTCGATTGAAAAGAAAGGTTCCAGCCACTGAGGAATTTGCTCGAGAACTAGAAGCAACCAATCCTCAAAGCATCGATCATCGACATATCTCCAATTTGCACCAATCGAAGCGGTTATTAGGCCAAGCGCAAATATGAGACCCTTATGGGTATTGATTCCTTCTGTTGATACAAACATCGCCTTTTCAGCTTCAATACC